>NZ_JBQIKP010000042.1:0-38676 GCF_056796775.1 Schaedlerella sp. | reverse complement strand
AGATGTATTAGCTTTGCAGGGAGCCGGATGCGGGAAAGCTGCACGTCCGGTTCTGAGAGGGGTAAGCCCCGTAAGGGACTTACCTACTTACCAAACTTCTCCGAATTTTCCTATAGAATAAAAACCCTCCGGGGGATGCGCACTGCGGCGTACAGAGTGGATGTCGCGATGCGACCGCCGCAGGCGCGAGTTTCGCAAGCGAAACTCTTTGTTCGATTTTTTAAATGACTTTTCGGCTGTTTTATAGTATACTTACCTTTAGATACTTACGGAATAAGATTCGATTTCGGAGTGATGAAAGCATGATTCGTAAAGAAAACAAAGACTGCTGCCGGAAGTGGCTTCTGCGGATCTCGGCGGTATCCGACGGCCTGGTTATATTGGGACTGTTTTCCCTGTGTACGGTGAATGTATATGTAAAGCATTCCGCCGGGAAAAAAATCACAACCATCGAAAAACTGCAGGAATGTCTGGAAGAGAACCGGGAAGAAAAAGCGGATGCGGTGCTGGTTCTTGGGGCGAAGGTGAAAGCCGACGGCGAGATGAGCCCCATGCTGAAAGAACGGGTGGACTATGGGATCGAGATCTACAGGCGGGGACTGGCGAAGAAGATCATCATGAGCGGGGACCACAGCCGGGAGGACTACGACGAGGTCAATACCATGAAGAACTATGCGGTGGAGCAGGGCGTCCCGTCGGAGGATATCTTCATGGATCACGCCGGATTTTCCACCTATGAGAGCATGTACCGGGCGAAGGAGATCTTTCAGACAGAGCGTGTGATCGTCGTGACGCAGAAGTATCACCTGTACCGTGCCGTTTATGACGCACGGGCATTTTCCATGGAGGCGGCTGGGGTTGCCTGCGACCAGGCAGTCTACCCCAGGGACCGATACCGGAAGCTGCGGGAAATGCTTGCCAGAGTGAAGGATTTCGGCTATACGATCCTAAAACCCAGGCCCACATTTCTGGGGGATGTGATACCGGTCAGCGGGAATGGAGATCTTACCAATGATAAACAGCCAAAGAGCGATGGCTAAAAATAGAAAAGGAGCAAACAAAATACAAGGAGGAAGAGTACATGAAGGTAATTGATTTTAAGGATGCGAAGTGCCGCCACTGTTACAAATGCGTGCGCCACTGCCAAGTGAAGGCGATCACGGTTCAGCAGGAGCAGGCCCGTATCCTGACGGACCACTGCATCAACTGCGGGAAATGCATGGAGATCTGCCCCCAGAATGCCAAGACCTTTGCCAGCGACATGGAGCGGGTAAAGGGCTTTCTGCGGCAGGGGATTCGTACCGTTATCTCCATCGCCCCGTCCTATATCGGCGTGCTGGATTTTGACCGGCCGGGGCAGGTGGTGGATGCGCTGCTCAAACTGGGCTTTGCAGAAGTAAGGGAGACGGCGGAGGGGGCGGCCATGGTGACCCGGGAATACCAGCGGATCATCCGGGAAAACAAGATGCCCAACATCATCACTACCTGCTGTCCCAGCGTCAATGACCTGATTGAAAAATATTATCCGGAGTGCGCGCCTCTGATGGCCCCGGTGGTTTCCCCCATGGTGGCCCACGGACGGTATATCAAGAAATTGTACGGGGACGATGTGAAGGTCGTATTTTTGGGCCCCTGCATCGCGAAAAAGCAGGAGGCCATCGGGGACGAGCGGGTGGCAGGAGCCATCGATGCCATACTGACCTTTGAGGAGCTGGCAATCTGGCTGGATGAGTCGAAGATCCGGATCTTTGACTGCGAGGACGCCCCCATGGGCAACCCGGATCCGGAGATCAACCGGATGTACCCCATCAGCGGCGGCGTAGTCCAGTCCGTGATCGCGGAGGAGAAGATGGACTCCTACCACAAGGTATTTGTGGATGGCCTGGCCAACTGCATGGAAATGCTGGAATGCCTGAAACGGGGCGAACTGGACCACTGCTTCATTGAGGCCAACGTGTGCGAGGGCGGATGCACCAAAGGCCCGGCTTCCGCAAGATGGAATATGTCTTATGTGAAGGCAAAGATCAAGATTGAACGGGAGGTTTCCCGCAAGGCGGCCCATGACCTGCCGGATATGAGTTCGGAAGAGCTCTCAAAGACATTTGAAGACCGCAGCATAAAGGAAGCCGTTCCGACTGAAGAGGAGATTCAGGAAATCCTGCGGTCCGTGGGAAAATATACCAGGGAGGACGAGTTAAACTGCGGCGCCTGCGGGTATTCCACCTGCCGGGAAAAGGCGGTGGCCGTATTCCAGAACAAGGCGGAGCTTTCCATGTGTATGCCCTATGCGCTGATGCAGGCCGAGTCCATGTCCAACGTGGTCATGGATGTGACCCCCAACATGATCTTCATTGTAGACAGCGAACTGCGGATTCGGGAATGCAACAAGAAGGGGCAGGAATTGCTGGGCGTGGGCAAGGAGGAAGCGCTGCAGCGTTACATATTTGAATTTATGGACGCCGGGGATATTGAGGAGACACTGCGGACAAAGGAAACCGTATTCCATAAGAAGATCCAGCTCGAGCATGGCCGGATGACGGTGGAGGAGACCATTGTTTATATCGAAAATCTGGAATCCGTCCTGGTGACGTTCCAGGATGTGACCCGGGAAGAGAAGATGAAGGAACAGCATTACAATCTTAAGGTTGAGACCATGGAGATGGCCCAGAAGGTCATTGACAAGCAGATGATGGTAGCCCAGGAGATTGCAGGACTGTTGGGAGAGACCACCGCCGAGACCAAGGTGACGCTGACCAAACTGCGGGATTCCATTCTCAATGAGGAGGATGCCTGATGAATATGAGCGTAAGTATTGACGTGGCTTGGAAAAGCCTGAACAAACACGGAGAAGAGCTGTGCGGAGATAAGGTGGAGATCGTAAAGACCCGGGATTCGGATATCCTGATCCTGGCGGACGGCATGGGGAGCGGGGTCAAGGCCAACATCCTTTCCACCCTGACCTCCAAGATCCTGGCTACCATGCTGCACGAAGGGGCGGCCATTGAATCCTGCGTGGAGACCATTGCCAGGACGCTCCCCATCTGCCAGGAGCGGAAGGTGGCATACGCAACCTTCAGCATCCTGCAGATTTTCCACAACGGCGATGCCTATCTGGTGGAATACGACAACCCGGACTGTGTGTTTATCCGGAATAAAAAAATCGTGAAATACCCTTATGAAATACGGGAGATTGAGGAAAAAAAAATACACGAATACCGTTTTAAAGTGGAGAAGAATGACTGCTTCGTATTGATGAGCGATGGCGTCATCTATGCCGGGGCCGGGGAGATTCTGGACCTGCAGGGCTGGACCTGGGAAAATATGTCCGAGTATACCCTGAAATGTACGAAGGAAACCCTGTCCGCCTCTCGTTTAGCAGCCATGCTCAGCCAGGCATGCGACGATCTGTACATCCAGAAGCCGGGGGATGATACCACGGTGGCGGTGGCCAGGGTCATTGAGCGCAAGGTGGTGAACCTGTTCACCGGGCCTCCGAAGAGTAAGGAGGATGACGAGAAGCTGATGTATGATTTCATGCACATGGAAGGAAAGAAGGTGGTGTCCGGCGGTACCAGCTCCAATATCGCCTCCCGCATCCTGCACAGGGAGATCATTACAAAGGTAGACCGAAACAACCCGGATGTCCCGCCCATGTCCTCCATCGAGGGGCTGGATCTGGTAACGGAAGGCGTGCTCACCATGGGGCGGTCTCTAAAGCTTCTCAGGCAGTATGAAAACGATGAATTTGACGTGGAATTTTTCGACGAGCTGGACGCCGAAAACGGGGCTTCCAAGCTGGCGAAAATGCTCATCGAGGAATGTACGGAGCTGAACCTGTTTGTTGGAACCGCCATCAACGAAGCACATCAGGAATCGGACCTGACCTTTGACTTAAGTCTCAGGATGAATCTGGTGGAGCAGTTAAAGTCCGTGGTGGAAAAGATGGGGAAGACGGTCACCGTGAAGTATTATTAGGAGGGACTCGCTACCCGGAGCGCAGTATAAAAAATCAGGGGTTTGCTTGTTTAGAAATGAATCGGATGCCAGACAGGCGGCAGCCGTACCGGATGGTTCGAGGTACGGCTGCCGCCTGCTGTTCTACGGGCGGACTTCGTCCATTAAGGTATACCCAAGGGCACCCCTTAATGCATGTCCCTGCGGGACGGGCGGACTTCGTCCGTTAAGGTATAGTATGTGGGTTCTTTGTTTCCGGTCAGCAGGATTTCTGCGGACGTTCCGTATGCATGTGTACTGATCAGAAGCCTGCTGGTCGTGTATTGTACCTGCGACAGGACCGCGGCGATCTCATCCGAGTCCGTGACGATCCGCTCACTGGTGTCGGGAACGGAGAATTTTCCCTCTGCAGGAGCCTCCTCCGTGTAAATGGTTTCTGCCAGTTTGACCTGTTCCACGTCCTCAGGGTCTATCTCCCGGCGCAGGGTATATCCGTATGTTTCCAGCAGCGCCAGGCTGTTTTCGTAGCCTTCATACAGATAAAAACCGCCCAGGGTGAAATTGTATTTGGAATCATATGCCAGTTGTCCGACAAACTGCATCCCTTCCGGGATGTCGATGGACAATTCCCCGATCGGCCGTTCTAACTGCAGGTCCCGGATATCCACGTTCAGAACATCCTGCTTATAAGCGTCGAGAAGCGCATCCTGCTCTTTCTCTGTCAGATCCAGTATTTTCGGCTCCCAGTAAATGTCCGTAAGCCGGACCGCGCTGATGTCTTCATAGTCCGCGTAAAAGACAGGAAACAGTATTTTCCGGTAGCTTTCCTCCTGGCAGAGGATGTCCAGTGTATCCAGGACTTCTCCTGCGCTGACTCTATAATTGCGGTAAACCGATGATCCTGATTTTTTATTATAGCGGATCGTGATATAGACCTGTTCGTCCAGTGGCTCTGATTCCCAGCCGGCCATTTCGGTTTCTCTGGTGCCGGCATTGATCGATTGATCCAGGGACTCCAATTCCTGGTCGGACATTTTGTCGGCTCCCTTTCCGGCATTTTCAACTCCTGACCTGGCAAGCTCATAGATGGGGGCAAACTTCTGTATCTGGCATATTTCACCGTTCAGCAGATCCGGATACTGGGGATGATCCGTACTGCGGGAAACGGTGTCCGGATAAGAAAAATAGCCGTACATCTGGCTGATGTCAAGGGACATGCTTTCCAGGCTGTCCTCTTCGGGAAGCCAGGTGTCATAGCCGAATACGTCAAACTGCAGGACGCACAGGATTCCCGCCACTCCCAGAAGGGAGGCGAGGGAGGAGTATTTTCCCGCAAACAGCCTGCGTACATCCATGTGATAAATAAATTCGATCAGGCCGCAGAGCAGGATCACCGCCAGGATACTCATCAGAATGATCCATTTCGTGCTGCCGGAGTACATGGAGCCGACCAGAATCCCGATACAAAGCGCAGTGGGCACAGAGATCAGTACCTTGATAAACGGGGCGGTGATGGGAAATGACAGGGCATTTCCTGCCGCTTCAGAGGGCCGTTTCTGATACAGAAAAAGGGCCAGAAGCAAAAGTACCGCCAGAAACACCGCGGCAGCAGCCAGTACGACGGCGAGGCTATGAGAATTGGCCGGACGGACCAGGCTGCGCAGGTAGTATGAAAATGTTGAAATATATCTATATCTGTCATCCTCCGTTACATTGTAATAGGCCGTATTCCCCAGAATCTGTCCGAACAGGGGCAAGGGAGACAGGAAATCATAAAGCTTTTCCCAGAACCTTCCTGCCCCCGTATGGTAAGTCGAGAAAAAGTAGGTCGGAAGGTCAGCCGCCAGGACGCCGATGACGGATCCGTAAAAAAACAGGGAAGCGGCCGCCAGGATGCCTGTCACAACCTTTCCGGTCAGCATCATGGCCAGAATCATCAGGTGGTAGACCATGAGGAAAGCCAGGGTCCCCCCCAGTACGGAGAGAAAGCATCGGCCCAGCACAGGCAGCGTAAAGAACCCGTGCGCAAAGCCTGCCAGGACGGCCAGCAATGAGGCCGCCAGATAGGGAACCAGAAAGATCAGAAGCCCGCCCAGGTAGGAGATGAAGAACAACTGCCGTCTGGACAGGGGAAGGCTGTGGTAAAAATCAGTCTGTTCCCTGGAATGCAGGTAGAAAAACCCGGTTACCGCGCACAATCCGCCCAGCAGCAGGAGCGCTGCGAAGAGCAGCAGATTGTAGCTCCCGTTCAGCAGTCCGGGAAAAATGGCGCGGAAGATGTTCCATTGCTCTGCCAGTTCGTCCTGTGAAACATTGGAAAGGGAGGCTTCCAGCATCAGCAGGGTGGTGACCGTAACGCACAGGAGCAGGAGCACTGCGGAGAGGACCAGAAGCCAGCCGCGGCGGCGAATATCCTCTTTGATAAATTTACTGTATGAGATTTTTGATGTCATAGCCTGCGACCTCCGTTTCGCTGATAAAGATTTCTTCCAGTGACAATGGCAGTACTTCCGCAAAGATCGGCTCCTTTTCCTGGGCGAGCTTTAATACCTCCGCCCTGGAGCCCCGGGCAGTAACTGTCAAAAGGGACCCGCTTTTTTCATATTGGAGGACGGAAAGCTCCGAGAGAAGCTGTTCCTCCTTCGCATGGTCCGGTATGACGCACTGCATCTTGCAGAGACTGCATTTTATAGAGTCCAGATCCTTAGCAAAGAGCAGGCTCCCCTGGTGGAGCAGTCCGATGGTGTCGCAGATGTCCTCCAGCTCCCTTAAACTATGGGACGCGATGACAGGGGTAAATTCCCGCTTTAACAGCTCCGCCGCGAACAGGCTCTTGATGGCCTGGCGTACGACAGGGTCCAGCCCGTCAAAGGTCTCGTCGCAGAGCAGATACCGGGTGTTTGCACAAAACCCCAGCAGGAGAGAGACCTGTTTTTTCTGTCCCTTGGAAAAGGTCTGGAGCTTCTTCTTTGGCTGGATATTGAACTTCTGCAGAAGGCTTTTGTAGTTCTCCATGTCAAATGTCGGATAGGCAAGCTGGTAGAAGCTTCCCATGGATTCCGGTGTGGCATTGGGAAAATAGGTGACTGTATCGGACAAAAAGCAAATCTGCCTCTTTGCCTCTGAATGCTCGAACACAGGGATCGTATCCAGCGTGATCTCTCCCTCCTCGGGTTTTAAAATGCCGCTGACCAGCCGAAGCAGCGTGCTCTTGCCCGCGCCGTTGCTGCCCACAAGGCCGAAGATCAGACCGTCCTGGATCTGGGCCGTAACCTGGGCCAGGGCGGGCGTATCCTGAAAGGATTTACTGACGTGTTTTAATTCAATCATAAGGCACCTCCTTTATCTGTATACCTGGGCGAATACTGCCATGCAGTCGGACTCCAGGATTCCCAGTTCTTTTGCGCGAAACAGAAGACGTCTGAGCTCTTCTAAACAGGACTCCTTCTTTTTCTCGAACAGGGATGCGCTTTCGGATACAAAATTGCCCCGGCCCTTGACGGAAAAGATATATCCCTCCTGCTCCAGAACGGCGAAAGCTTTCTGGATGGTGTTGGGATTGATGGACAGTTCCACAGCCAGGGAGCGGACCGAGGGCATCCGGCTGCCCGGCTCCAGGACACCTTTGACGATCAGCATCTGGAACTTCTCTACAATCTGCTCGTAGATGGGAGCACGGTTTTGATAATCAATCGTGATCAATGGGGCACCTCCTTTGGGATGGGACACTCATGGGGCTGCTGTAAGAAAACGGTATGGCAGCGAAGGAAAATCCACGAATGCGTACAGGGTATGGTGTATTATCTGTATTAGTACACTTAGATTATCATGAAAACAGGAGAAAGTCAAGCGGGAAAATATTACTGACCCGCTTCAATTTTGAAATGCTTGGTTTGAAAATTTGATGCTTTAATTTGCCGCAGTAATATGATATAATAATTTCCATCGGCCGTGTACCTTCCGGCCAGCACAGAATAATACCGATTCCGCCGGAGGGCTGCCCTGCGCAGCTATTCCGCGGGGGGCGGTTTTAAAGGAGGATGTAAACAGATGATTTGGGCAAAAGAAGAGACGCTGCCCAGAGCGGAGATCGAGAAGATCCAGCTTGAAAAATTAAGGCAGACGGCGGCATACATCTATGAACGGGTGGAGCCTTACCAGCAGAAGATGGACAGGGCAGGGGTGAAGCCGGGAGATATCCGGACACTGGATGATCTGAAAAAGCTTCCATTTACATATAAGTCGGAATTTAAGGACAACTATCCCTTCGGCCTGTTTGCGGTGGACCAGAAGGACCTGGTGCGCTACCATGCCAGCTCCGGCACCACCGGAAAGCCTACGGTGGTGGGCTATACGAGACATGACCTGGACGTATGGCTCAACAATGTAGCCAGGATCGCCTGCATGGGCGGCGCCACGGCGGAGGATGTGGCCCAGATTTCCTTCGGCTACGGCACCTTTACCGGGGCACTGGGGCTTCACGGTGGTCTGGAGAAGATCGGGGCGTCGGTGATCCCCATGTCCTCGGGAAATACCAACAAACAGATCATGTTCCTGCAGGATCTGGGAGTCACCCTTCTGGTGGCCACCCCCTCCTACGCGCTGCACTTAGGGGAGCAGATCCGGGAGCGGGGGCTTGACCCGAAGAAGGACTTGAAGCTCCATATCGGGCTTTTCGGCGGGGAAGGCATGACAGAACCCATGCGGGAGGAGATGCACAAGGTCTGGGGCGCCCAGTTTGTCTGCACCCAGAATTACGGCATGAGCGAGCTGTGCGGGCCGGGCGTATCCGGAGAGTGTACGGAGCTCTGCGGTATGCACATCAACGAAGACTGGTTCATCCCGGAGATCATTGATCCCAAGACGGAAGAAGTGCTGCCGCCGGGCGAACACGGGGAGCTGGTTGTGACCTGCCTGGGAAAAGAAGCCCTTCCGCTGATCCGCTACCGCACCGGAGACCTGACAAGATTGATGTACGAGCCCTGCAAGTGCGGAAGAACCACCTGCCGGATGGAAAACCTTTCCGGACGGGCGGACGATATGCTTGTTATCCGAGGCGTCAACGTATTCCCAACCCAGATCGAGGAGGTACTGTTCAAGATCGCGGAGATCGGTCCCCACTATGAGATTCTGGTGGAGCGGAAGAACCGTCTGGATGTGATGACCATCACGGTGGAACTCATCGACGACCGCCTGCTGGACAGCTATGCGCTTTTAGGCGAACTGGAAAAACGGATCAGATCCGCACTGAAGGCACAGCTCGGACTTGCCACTCAGATCAGGCTGGTGGCACCCAATTCCCTGCAGCGGTTTGAGGGCAAGGCAAAACGGGTCACAGATTTACGAAAGGATGGACTGTAAAATATGGCAGATAAAGTACTGATGCTGGGAAACGAAGCGATCGCCCGGGGAGCCTATGAGGCGGGAGTCAAGGTAAGCTCCGCCTATCCCGGAACCCCAAGCACGGAGATCAGCGAATTTCTCGTACAATACAAGGACGATATCTATGAAGAATGGGCGCCCAATGAAAAGGTGGCCGCGGAAGTGGCCGTAGGTGCCAGCATCGCGGGGGTGCGTTCTATGGCCTGTATGAAGCACGTAGGGCTGAATGTGGCGGCAGACCCGCTGTATTCCGTCTCTTATATGGGCGTCAACGGCGGTCTGGTGCTGGTCGTGGCCGACGATCCCGGGCTCTACAGCTCCCAGAACGAGCAGGACACCCGGATGGTGGCAAGGGCGGCCCAGATTCCGGTCATCGAGCCCTCCGACAGCGCGGAGGCAAAGGACTTTTTCAAGGCCGCATTTGAACTCAGCGAACAATTCGACCGTCCCTTTATCTTCCGGACCACCACCAGGCTGGCCCACTCCCAGGGGCTGGTGGATCTGTGTGACCGTACAGAGCCGGAGGACAAGCCTTATGAGAAAAATATCCGCAAGCATGTGATGATGCCGGGAAACGCCAAATTCCGCCATGTGGAAATTGAGAAGCGAAACAGAGAACTTGCGGAAGAAGCAAATACATTGCCCATCAACCGGGTAGAGATGCAGGATACGAAGATCGGCGTGATCACCAGCGGAATCCCCTACCAGTATGTCAAGGAAGCGCTGCCGGAGGCGTCTGTCTTAAAGCTGGGGATGGTGAACCCCCTTCCGCGTAAGCTGATCGAAGAATTTTCCTCCAAAGTCGAGAAATTATATATTGTAGAAGAGCTGGACCCGGTGATCGAAGAACAGGTGAAGTCCTGGGGAATCCGCGCGGTCGGCAAGGAGATCCTGACCGTACAGGGCGAGTACAGCGCCAACATGCTGCGCAGAGCCATACTCAAAGAGGAACCAAAGGCGAAAGCGCCCGCAGAGGCGCCCCAGCGTCCCCCGATCCTCTGTCCCGGATGCCCCCACCGCAGTGTCTACCATGTGCTCAATAAGCTGAACATGCACGCCGCGGGAGACATCGGCTGCTATACCTTAGGAGCGGTGGCGCCCTTAAGCGTGGTGGATCTTACTATGTGTATGGGCTCCAGCATTTCCACGCTGCACGGCATGGAGAAGGCCAAAGGAAAAGAGTATGTCAAGAACTGGGTGGCAGTGATCGGTGATTCCACCTTTTTACATACCGGTGTAAACTCCCTGATGAACATGGTATACAATCATGCAACCGGGACGGTAATGATTCTGGACAATTCCACCACCGGCATGACCGGCCACCAGGATCATGCGGCCACCGGAAAGACCCTTCAGGGAGATCCCGCTGAAGCGGTGGATATTCCAGCGCTCTGCCGGGCGTTGGGGGTGAAGCATGTGGTAAGCGTCAACGCATTTGACATTTCACTTCTGGAAAAGACCATCCGGGAAGAGACGGCAAGGGATCAGGTATCCGTTATCATTACAAAGTCCCCATGTGTGCTTCTGGATAAGTCTAAAAAGCCTTTGTACGCGGTTCATTCTGACAAGTGTAAAGCATGCGGGATGTGCATGAAACCAGGATGTCCGGCCATGACAAAAGCAGAGGACAAAACCGTTCGGATCGACGATACTATGTGTACCGGATGCGGGCTGTGTGCCGATCTATGTAAATTCGGCGCCATAGAACTGGTAAAGGCAGGTGAATAGAGAATGGCAGTAAAAAACATCATGATCGTAGGCGTAGGCGGACAGGGAACTCTGCTTACCAGCCGTATCTTAGGAAATCTGACCATTGCGGGAGGCTTTGACGTGAAGCTCTCCGAGGTTCATGGAATGGCCCAGCGGGGCGGCAGCGTAGTGACCTTCGTGCGCTACGGGGAAAAAGTGGCGGAGCCCATCGTGGAGGAAGGGCAGGCGGACGTGATCATTGCGTTTGAACGCCTGGAGGCTTTGCGGTATGCACATTTTCTGAAAAAGGATGGGGTTTTGATCGTCAATGACTGGCGGATCGATCCCATGCCGGTGGTGATCGGGGCGGCAGAATATCCGGAGCATATCCTGGAGGATCTGGAAAAAGAGCACAAGGTCTACAAGGTCAACGCTACAGAAGAATCCAGGAAGCTGGGAAATCCAAGGGTATTCAACCTGATCGTGCTGGGGGTCGCGGCGCGGCATATGGATTTTACAAAAGAGCAGTGGTATGAGGTGATCGAAAAGACCGTTCCTCCGAAGACCGTTGAGATTAATAAAAAGGCATTTGACGTGGGATATACACTTTAATAAAAAGGCAGGTGATAAGAGAAATGAAACAGATATCGGTATTTGTGGAAAATCAGCCGGGAAGTCTGATGCGGGTCACCACCGCGCTTACGGAGGCGAAGATCAACATCCGTGCGGTCTCGTCTTTTGACGCACCGGACTTCGGTATTCTCCGCCTGGTCGTGGATCAGCCGATGGAAGCCAAGGACTATCTCACCTCCCGGGGATTTGTGGTGCGGGTGCAGGACGTTATCGGCGCGGAATTAAAGGATGAAAAGGGGAATCTGAATCAGATGCTGAAGATCTTAGCGGACGGGGAGATCAGCATCGGCTACATTTATTCCTTTGTGATCCGGGAGAAGAAGGCGCCAGTTATGGTCCTTCACTCGGATGACAACGATAAGGCGCGGGCCGTATTGAAGGAAGCGGGGATCACGCTTGTGGATGATGAAGAACTATAATAATAAAGGAGCGAAGAGGAGATGGCAGGAATTGCTTTAGAAAACTGGGTGGAAAGGATCAGAGACCCAAAGATGGAATGCATGAGCAGGGATGAGATGGCATCCCTGCAGAGCCAGCGTCTGGTCAAGGTGGTAAAGAAGGTCTATGAGAACGTGGATTTTTACCACAACAAGATGCGGGAGCTGGGAGTGGAGCCGGGAGATATCAAAGGGATCGAGGATATCGGCAAGCTTCCCTTTACGACAAAGGAGGACCTGCGGGAGAATTATCCCTTCGGCCTGCTTGCGGTTCCAAAGCGCGACGTGGCCCGTGTCCAGGGGACATCCGGCACCACCGGGAAGCTGACGGTCGTGCCCTATACCCAGAATGACGCGGATCTGTGGGGAGAATGTGTGGCCAGGTGTCTGACCATGGCCGGATTGACGGCAGATGATATCATCCATGTCTGCTATGGATACGGACTGTTTACCGGAGGACTTGGACTGGATTTCGGCGCAAAGGCGCTGGGAGCCATGGCGCTTCCGATGTCCGCGGGAAATACCAAGCGCCAGATGATGGTCATGGAAGACCTGGGAGCTACCGCATTTGCCTGTACGCCGTCCTATGCGCTGTACCTGGCGGAATCCATGCAGGAGGCAGGCGTGGTAGACCATATGAACCTGAAGGCCGGAATCCACGGAGCAGAGCCGTGGACCGATGAGATGCGCAAAAAGATCGAGGGTATTTTACATATCAACTGCTTCGATATCTACGGTCTGTGCGAGATTCTCGGGCCGGGCGTGGCGCAGGACTGCATCCACCACAAGGGGCTTCATATCCATCATGACTATTTCTATCCGGAGGTGCTCAACCCGGCGACCCATGCGCCGTGTGCCGACGGGGAGACCGGAGAGCTTGTATTTACCACGCTGACCAAGGAAGCCATGCCCCTGTTGCGGTATCGGACCAAGGATCTGACCAGCATCACCTATGAGACCTGCGAGTGCGGAAGAAAGACACCAAGGATCTCCAAGTTTACAGGACGTACCGACGACATGAAGGTCATCCGCGGCGTCAATGTATTCCCGACACAGGTTGAGACCGCGCTGCTGAGCCTGGGCGGAGCCGTTGCGAACCATTATATGCTCATCGTGGACCGCGTGAACAACCTGGATGTATTGACCGTTATGGTGGAAGTGGACGAGAGCATGTTCTCCGATGAGATCAAGAAGCTGGACGCGCTGCGCGATCGGATCGCGGCGGTATTGAAGCAGGCGCTGGGCGTTGCCGTACGGGTGAAGCTGGTAGAGCCGAAGACGATCCAGAGAAGCGAAGGAAAGGCCGTTCGTGTCATTGATAACCGGACACTGTAAAAAAGGAGGGAAGCACTGTGGGGTTTACGATTCAACAGTTATCAGTTTTTTTGGAAAATAGGGAAGGACGTCTGGACGAGGTACTGGCTGTCCTGGGAAATAATGATGTCAATATTGTAGCGCTGAGCCTGGCGGATACATCGGATTACGGTATGCTCCGTATGATCGTATCCGACCCCAATAAAGGAAGGGCCGTGCTGAAGGAAAACGGGATCACAGCCATGCTCACCGACGTGGTGGCGCTGCGCGTTCCCCACGAGACCGGGTCGCTGTCTAAGGCCATGCACGCGATCGTGGATGGGGAAGTGAACATCGAGTATATGTATGCCTTTGCAAACGGCGCGGACGCGTCCGCAGTTCTCAAATGCGACGATCCGGCCAGGATGGTGGACATCCTGCGGGGCAGCGGATTCGACGTGTGGGAAGCTTCGGAAGCTTATGTGTCGAATGTGAAAAAATGATCCAGGAAAAGAAAAGGTCAAGTAGGCATAACCCCTACGGGGGATGTCTAACTTGGCCCAAGAAAAAGGACCGGATAAAAATCCGGTCCTTTTTCCTAATCACATTTTCCGTCTTGCTTTTAAAATATTAATTCCAGGCTAATTTATATATTAAAAGGTACAATAGAAATTCTGATTAAAGTTTTACTACGTTCGTTGCTTGAGGTCCCTTGGCTCCTTCTGTCACTTCAAATTCAACAGACTGGCCTTCTTCTAAGGATTTGAATCCATCTGTAACAATCCCTGAATAATGTACGAATACATCGTTCCCCTCTGAGTCAGAGATGAATCCATAACCTTTTTGGTTGTTAAACCACTTTACTGTACCTGTCATTGTGTTGCCCTCCATAAATAGAAAAGTAAATTGTTTCTGTACCATCGAAAGATTCGACACGATCAAAAATAAGAACCAATCAATGATACTTACATAACATAGCATATTTGGAGGGGAAAGTCAATGAATTTCTGCGTTTTCTCGATATTTCTCCGTTTTTTCTACTGCAGAAGCTGTAAAATGATCTGTATGATCCAGAACAGGGAGAAGAGGAGCACCCCTGCGTTCAGCCATGCGGCAGACAGTAGTTTCCCCTTCGGTACGGGGATTTCAACCGGATGGAGCTTCATTTTCCGAAAATTCACAGCCAGACAAACGATGCCTGTGATCACCAATCCGAGCACACACAGCCCGTACAGGCCGAAGAGCATCAGCCCAGGCAGATTCTCCGAGACCACCTGCATCAGCGCCCCCGTGTCTCCAGACGCGGAAGCATACATCAGCTCGTCGTAGGCCATAGATTTCATCAGGAACATGCTTGCCACGGAGCCAAGGAAATTCACGACCATATGCATGCAGATGGTATAGAGGATCTTTCCTGTCCTTACGTACAGAAATCCCCAAAATATCCCCAGCACGAAGGCATACGCAAACTGATTCAGATTGCCGTGGAACAGGCCGAAAAAAATGCCGGAAAAGAGAATGGCTGTTTTTTCGCCGTATTTTACGGTACGGTCAATGAGCAGCTTGCGGAAGATCAGCTCTTCCAAAACAGGGGCGCACAACACCATAATAAAGAACGCGGACCATGGACTGATGCCAGACACAATATCTGCCAGCCCATTGTCCACAGGAGAGCCTTTGATCAGACTGATGAGGAAGGTCAGCCCAACGCCTGCAAGATTGCTCAAGTACATGATGGAATAGCATATGAAAAACGCAGTCAGCCACTGCAGGAAGGTCATCCTGTGCTTTTCCACAGAAACAGCCGGCACACGCCGGATCAGCAGGATCATCAGCGGCATGGAAATCAGATACATGGGGAGCATCGTCGCGAAAAGCCATGCATCCATATCGTAGATCTGAAGAAAGGGCAGCTTTCCGATGAGAAATACGCCTGCATACTGTACCTCGAAAATGAGCAGCGTCCCCAAAAAATACATCAGGCCCAGCCTGCTAAAATGACGCCGAATGGGCTTTATTCCATATTCCATAACATTCAAACCTCTTTTCTTTGTTTTAGTTCTTCTCTTGTTTGTTTTTTGCGTTAGTTCATTTGTTTTTTTGCGCTATTCCGTTTGCTTTTCCTCCTCTGCATTGAGCTCCGCCGTCACCTTCCGGTACAGGACCACGGACAGCAGGAACGCAAAGAGATCTGCCGCCGCCTGGGCCGACTGGATTCCGATAAGCCCCAGGATTCGCGGCAGGATCAAAAGGATCGGGATGAAAAACAGCCCCTGCCTTGCGGATGCAAGAAGAGAAGCATAAAACGTTTTCCCCATGGTCTGGGTCATCATATTGTTCATGACGATCCATCCATTCAGGATCAGTGTGGCGCACTGGAAGCGGACCGCTGCCGTCCCGATCCGGATCACCTCCGGATCATCCCGGAAGATTCCGATCAGATGTCCGGAAAGCAAAAATCCAAGGATGGACAGCGCAAACAGGAATATGGTGGATACTTTGACACAGAACCAGAATGCCTCCCGTACCCGGCCGTATTTTTTTGCGCCGTAGTTGAATCCGCAGACTGGTTGGAAGCCCTGCCCGAATCCGATCAGCGCGGAAATGGCAAACATGAAGATCCGGCTTACCACAGACATTGCGGCGATGGCCGCGTCACCATATGGATTGGCCGCGATATTCAGAGTCATCGTCGCCACGCTCCCCAGCCCCTGACGGAACAGGGAGGGCAGTCCGCCTCCGGCAATCTCCCGGAGCCGTTCCCGGTGAAAACGGACATTTTTCAGGCGGATGGGGATACAGCCGGAAAAGTGAACCCCTGCAAGCAGGAGGAAAAAGCTGATCAGCTGGCTGAACACGGTAGCCAGGGCTGCTCCGGAGATTCCCATCCGAAATCCGAAGATCAGGATCGGATCCAGGATGATATTCAGGACAGCCCCGGTGCCTACACCGATCATGGCGTAGAATGCATTTCCCTGAAAACGGATCTGGTTATTCAGGACAAACTGTGCGGTCATCCAGGGCGCTCCTACAAGGATAATCCCCAGATATTCCCTGGTATAGGGCAGGATGGTATCGGTAGAACCCAGGATCCTGGACAGCGGCGTGAGGAACAAAAGACCAAGGACCAGAACCAGAAGGCCCAGGATCATACCGACGAAAAATCCGGTTGCGGCAAGCTCTCCAGCCGCATCGTTTTCCTGTGCCCCCAGCTTTCTGGAAATGGAGTTGCCGGAGCCGTGGCCACAGAAAAAGCCCAGTGCCTGGATCACCGCCATGACCGGAAAAGCCACCCCGACCGCGGCGGTTGCGCTGGTGCCGATCCTGCCCACGAAAAAGGTGTCCGCCATATTGTAAAATGAGGTCACCAGCATGCTGATGATCGTGGGGACCGCCAGCCTTCCGATCAGGCCCGGTATGGGATTTTCCGTCATCATCCGGTATTTTTCATCCTGAGACATGGTATGTTGCAAGAAAAGCACTTCCTTTCAGACTAAATTTTAGAACCAGACATCCTGCAGAACAAATCCGGATGCCGTATCTATAGTTTACCAAAATCAAAGGGTTCTGGCAATAAGGTGTAAAAAGACTTTATAAAAAACGCTTGACAAAAGTATGATTTCGGACTAGAATGAAGAAGCGAAGAAGTACGATTTCGGACTAGTGGGGTGAACAGGATGAAAATAAAGCAGGAACGGGCATTAAAAGAATATGATTCCCTGTGGCGGGAGATTGAGATGCTCTGGCATGAGGTTGCGCGGAAGGCGGGTGTCTCTGACAGTGCCTTTGCTATACTTTCCACCATTTTGGAGCTGGGGGAAGGATGTCTGCAGAAGGATATCTGTGATATGAACAGCATCAGCAAGCAGACCATCCATTCCGCCATAAAAAAGCTGGAGCAGGACGGCCTGATCGTGCTTGGACAGGAGAGCGACAAGGATAAAAGGGTATTTCTTACTCCGGAGGGGAAGGCATTTGCGAGAGAGCGGATCCTGCCCTATGCGGATGCGGAGAACCAGGTCTTTGCGGAAATGACCCGGGAGGAAAGCAGTGAGCTGCTCCGGCTGACCGAGCTGTATCTGCACCGGCTCCAGGAGAAGATCCGCCGCAGTTCCAGTCCTGACCGGCAATAAACTGCATCGGCTCCAGTCCTGACCGGCCGCCGCGAAAATATGAACTCAGAATAAAGCAGACCAAAAAGAAAGGCAGGTTGAACAGGATGAGAATCCAATTATCAGACCATTTTACATATAAAAGACTGCTTCGTTTTACGATCCCGTCCATCATTATGATGATCTGCACGTCTGTTTACAGCATCGTGGACGGATTGTTTGTTTCCAATTATGTGGGGACTACGCCCTTTGCGGCATTGAATCTGATGATGCCGCTGCTCATGGGCATCAGCACCGTGGGCTTCATGATCGGCACTGGCGGAAGCGCGGTGGTTGCGATCAAGCTGGGAGAAGGAGAGCGGGAAAAGGCCAATGAATACTTTTCCATGCTGATCTATATCCTGATCGGCGCGGGAATCACGGTGGCTGTCACGGCGATTATTTTTATGCGGCCCATTGCGTATGCCATCGGGGCAACAGACGATATGATCGAGTATTGTGTGATGTACGGAAGGATCCTGTGCGTGTCCCTTACCGGCTTCATGCTGCAGATCGCGTTCCAGAGCTTTTTTATTGTGGCGGAAAAACCAGAGCTGAGCCTGAAGATGTCTCTCCTTTCCGGTATCACAAATGTGATCCTGGACTACCTGTTCATTGTGGTATTCGGGTGGGGGCTTGCGGGAGCAGGGGCCGCTACGGCCGTAGGAGAGATCCTCGGCGGATTCTGCCCGATCATTTACTTTTCACGGAAAAACAACAGCCTGCTCCGGCTCGGAAAAACCCGCTTCCACGGAAGGGTGCTGCTGAAAACATGCACCAACGGTTCCTCGGAGCTGATGACGAATATTTCCTCCTCGATCGTCAATATCCTGTATAATTACCAGCTGATGCGCCTGGCCGGAGAAGACGGCGTGGCGGCCTACGGGGTCATCATGTACGTGACCTTTATCTTTGCCGCGGTCAACATCGGGTATTCCATTGGAAGCGCCCCGGTGGTCAGCTTCCACTACGGCGCCGGAAATCGTACGGAGTTAAAAAATATTTTCCGCAAAAGCGTGATCGTGATCGGCAGCGCAGGAGTGTTCATGATGTTTCTGGCGGAGCTCCTTGCCTATCCGATGACCCGGGTATTCGTTGGATATGATCCGGAGCTGTTTGCCATGACCTGCCATGGGTTCCGGCTGTACGCAATCTCCTTCCTGCTGAGCGGATTCAATATCTGGGGTTCCGGCTTCTTCACCGCTCTGGGAAACGGAGCGGTTTCCGCCTTGATCTCCTTTTTGCGGACATTGGTATTCCAGGTGTCGGTTGTAATGATCCTGCCTGTCTTCCTGAAGCTGGACGGGATCTGGCTGTCCATCGTGGCGGCGGAATTGCTGGCATTGTTCGTGACAGCCGCATTTTTGGTCAAAAAACGCAAAAAATACCATTATGCGGAATGACCGGGCAGAGGTTCATCCGGCGTCATGCGCCTTACGGCGCGGCGCCGGCTCTGCCGGTCACTTCCAGCCGCGCGGATGTGTGAAAATGTCTGTGAATAGTGTGGATAACTGAAAATGTGAATTCTGTGAAAAGTGTGAATAACTTTTTATGAAGTGGAAAAAACCTGTCAAATCTAAACAAGTTTTGACATTTTTCTTGCCGCTGAAATGGAAGATTATGTCCGTTTTTTTGTGAATATTGTGTGTTTTTATTTTGGAAAATGAGATTGTATACAAGTATTCAATGCAGACGAATACACGAAAATGGATGGTAAAATGGGCGTTATACTGAGCGAAGGAGGGGCATAAATGGAGATGAAGATTTTGCTGGCGGCAATCAACGCAAAATATATCCATTCGAATCTCGCAGTCTACAGCCTGCGGGCCTATGCGGTGCAGGAACGGAAAGAATACCGGGAAAGTGTGGGGATTGCGGAATATACGATCAATCAGCAGGTGGATGAGATCCTGATGGATCTGCATGCCCGGCATCCGGATGTGCTTTGTTTTTCCTGCTATCTGTGGAATATCGTCTATGTGGAGCAGCTTGTGAGGGAGATCGGGAAGGTTCTGCCGAAGACTGAGATCTGGCTGGGCGGACCGGAGGTTTCCTGTCATGCCCGGAAGGTACTTGAGAGGCTGCCACAGGTACGGGGGGTGATGTGCGGGGAAGGAGAGGAAACGTTCCTGGAGCTGGCGGATTATTACCATGGGAAAGTACAGTCGCTGCGGGAGATTGACGGGATCGTGTATGCCTGCCCCAGGAATCAGGATTTTGCTGTGAATTCTCCCCGGAGCGTCATGGATCTGAATCGTGTACCGTTTGTGTATGCGCCGAATATTTCAGGCTGTTCCGATCCGGATGATCTGGTTCTCTCAAAAAAAGAGAGAATGCCTGACCAGGATTTCCCATCGGCGGAGGATCCCATGGAGAACTTCCGCAACAGGATCCTCTACTATGAATCCAGCCGGGGCTGTCCCTTTTCCTGCAGCTATTGTCTTTCGTCCATAGACAAGTGCCTGCGGTTCCGCAGCCTGCATACTGTGAAAAAAGAACTGCAGTTTTTCATAGACCGGGAGGTTCCACAGGTGAAGTTCGTGGATCGGACGTTCAACTGCCGCCATGACCATGCATTTGCCATCTGGTCCTATCTGGCGGAGCATGACAGGGGAAAGACCAATTTTCATTTTGAGGTGGCCGCAGACCTGCTGAATGAAGAGGAGCTCCGGTTAATCGCTTCCATGCGCCCGGGGCTGATCCAGCTGGAGATCGGGGTGCAGTCCACCAACCAGTATACCTTGCGGGAGATCCGCCGGACCATGGATTTTGGAAAGGTGAGCCTGGCAGTCAGGAGAATCCATTCCCTGGGAAATGTCCATCAGCATCTGGATCTGATCGCAGGGCTTCCTTTTGAAGATCTAAAAAGCTTTCAAAAGTCATTTCAGGATGTCTATGCACTGCATCCGGAGCAGCTGCAGCTTGGTTTTCTGAAAGTTCTGAAGGGCTCTTATATGGAAGAACAGGCCGAATGCTATCAGCTCCTGTATCAGGATCGTCCTCCCTTTGAAGTTCTCTCTACCAGGTGGCTTTCCTATGCGGATGTGATCCGGCTCAAAGGGGTGGAGGAGATGGTGGAGGTCTATTACAACAGCGGCCAGTTCGTCCATACGATGGAGCTTCTGGAAAAGGCATTTCCGGATGCGTTTACGATGTATGACCGGCTGAGCGGCTATTATGAGAAGAAACGTCTCCGCGGAATCAGCCATTCCCGGATCCGGCGGTATGAGATCCTTCTGGATTTCGCGGCAGAATGGGATCCGGCACGCAAAGAAGAGTACCGGGAGCTTTTGACCTATGACCTGTATCTGCGGGAAAATGTAAAGAATCGGCCTGCATTTGCAGGGGAGCCGCGGGTTGCGAAGGAAGAGGAAGCTGCCTTTTATGAGCGGGAAGCATTGGAGCGCCGGTATCTGCAGGGGTATGAACTATATGACAAAAGACAGCTGCGGAAGATGACGCATCTGGAACGTGTGAAAAATGAACTTCTTTTGTTTGATTATCAAAACAGAAGCCTGTTGACGAACCAGGCGGCGGTGTATCGGATCCAAGCTTCGGATATTCTGTCTCTCCGGTACGATCAATGAACAAAAAAATTTAAAATTTTTTGTAACGAATCCCTGTTTTTTCGGATATATAGGGGAAGATGCGTAAGAAACATGCCGCGGCAGTTTTTCCGCATTTTATACCTTATCGGACGAAGCCCGCCCGTCCCGCAGGGACATGAATTACGGGATGCCCCTTGGGTATGATCGGATGGATCGGCCGGACATCTGCAGACGCAATGGAGGAGGTGAGTGCCCTGAAAGAGATTGAAAAAGCTTATACACAGCATGCGAAGGATGTATATCGGTATCTGCTGAGCCTCACCCACGACGAGGATCTCTCGGAGGAACTGACCCAGGAGACCTTTTTCCGGGCCATGCGGACCATGGATCGTTATGACGGAAGCTGTAAGCTGTCGGTATGGCTCTGTCAGATCGCCAAGCATCTCTGGTATCAATGGCTTGATAAGCGCTCCCGCTGGAACCAGACGGAGCTTACGGAGAATGTGCCGAGTCAGGAATCACCGGAAAAGTCGACCCTGCTCTACATGGAAAAGACTGCGCTGTACCAGGCCATCCATGCGCTTCCGGATCCGATGCGCGAGCTGGTCTACCTGCGCCTGACCGGAGAGTTCTCCTTTGCGGAGATCGGAAGGATCCTAGGAAAAAGTGAAAACTGGGCGCGCACCACATTTTACAGGGCCAAACAAAAAATCATGGAAAAAATGGAGGTGTAGAAATGAAGTGCTGCATTGTGAAAGACCTGCTGCCGGGCTATATTGACGGTCTGACCAGCGAGGAGACCAATGAAGAAATGAAAATGCATCTGGAAAACTGTAACTCCTGCAACACCATTTACAGGCAGATGGCAGAAGAGCTTCCGATCGAGATACCGCCGGAGAAAACGGAGATTGATTTCCTGAAAAAATTAAAAGCAAGTATGCACCGGAAGTATGTGATCGTCGCCCTTTCCACCTGTGTCATACTGATCGGAACCACCGTATTTCTGAAACGCTATGAAATCCCGGTTTCTTACGCCCCGGATTGTATGACTACGGAATTGTACAAGATCGCGTATGTCCCGAACAGCCGAGGGCTTAGAGAGTGGGTGTATGTGGGGCCGGCAGACGCGGCGGGATCAGAAGACACTGATGACTGTCAGACCATGGAACAGGTCCGATTTGTCCTGAACCTGTCGAAGGAACAGCAAAGAGTACTAAAGATCAATGATTTCACATCCAATGGCCGGACCATCCGGCGGAACGGAAAGACGGTAAGAGTGGTCTACTATTGCTATACGAGGACACTGTGGAACAGCCTGCTCGAAGACAGCTTTATCGGCAGTACCGTCCGTGAAGGAGAGGTATTTGAAGAGAATTTTTACCGGAATCCCAATGCGGATTACCAGCCGTTGGAACGGGAGATCTACTATCTGCCGATGGGAAATATGGACCGGCTTGACCGGCTTTCAGATGAAGAGTTTGACGCGAAGAGGGAAGAGGCCGAGTTGGTATGGAGCGGTGTGATCTGACGAATTTATATCTTTAAGGAAGGAGAGAGTTGATTATGTTTTATGCGATTTATTTAGTGGGAGTTGTTATCTGGATTCTGATGAATATTGGAGGCGGCTTTGGAAATCTGGTCAATTTTATGGACAGCGCTACCGCGATGTTTATTCTGATTCCATGTATACTGATTCTGTTCTGCACCAAATCTTTGAGCGCCTTCGGCAGGGCCTTCCTGTTTGCCTTTGGGAAAAAAGGAGGTTCCGTTGCCGAGTATAAGGAGAGCCTTCTGGCGGTCAAAATGATCATGCAGATCTCAGGTCTGTTCGGAAGCCTTGGCTTTTTGATCGGGATGTTTGTCAGCCTTCGCTCGCTGGAGGATTTTTCTTCCGCCGAATCACTGGGGTGGATCCTTCTGGATCTGCCGGTGGCTATGATATCGCTGTTTTATCTGCTGCTGGTCTGGATCCTCCTGCTGCCGATCGGTTTCCTGTTGAAAAAGCATGTAGAAAAACAATAAGAGAAAAGCAATAGGGGAAAAAATAGAGGAAAAACACGTGGAAAAGCAAATCGGGTTTTCTGGCTGTAGAAAAAAATCTCATCGTATGGTAGAATGGAATTCGAAAGCATTCTAAACTGTGGAAAGGGTGAGAATGGATTCTATGGAATTTGAAACTTATTTTCCAATCTGGAATAAACTGACAGCGATCCAGAAGCAGAAGATCTCCGGGAGCGCGGTGGAACGTACTGTAAAAAAAGGAACCATGCTCCATAACGGCAGCATGGACTGCACGGGCCTACTGATCGTACGGCGTGGGCAGCTTCGGGCCTATATCCTCTCGGACGCGGGGCGGGAGATCTCCCTTTACCGTCTGTTTGATCTGGATATCTGCCTGTTTTCCGCTTCCTGTATCATGCATTCGATCCAGTTCGAGGTCACCATCGAAGCGGAAAAGGAAACGGATCTGATCGTCATTCCGGCCGAGGTCTACAAAGGAATCCTTGAAGAATCAGCGCCTGCGGCGAATTTTACGAATGAGATCATGGCATCCCGCTTTTCGGAGGTTATGTGGCTTTTGGAGCAGATCTTATGGAAAAGCTTTGACAAGCGCCTTGCCGGATTTCTTCTGGAGGAGGCTGCGCTGGAAGGAACGGATTCCCTGAAGATCACCCATGAGATCATCGGCAGCCACCTGGGCAATCCCCGGGAAGTCGTCACCCGGATGCTCCGTTATTTTCAGAGAGAGGGGATGATACGGCTGTCCCGGGGGACCGTGGAGATCACCGATCCGGAAAAGCTGCGCAGGATCAGCAATGGATAGATGAAAATGTCCTGTATGGCCAGTACTGTCAATGCACAGGCCATACAACGCCGGACTGCAGTTGGTCAGCGCTCCATGCCGCAGGGAGCGGCAGTCTCCGCCATGCGGCGGTCCTGCATCACGGAAGCGTAGAACCGGTAGCCGCCGGAGAGATTTCTGCAATCATAACCGTTTCCGGACAGGATCCGGCAGGCAATGTAGCTGCGCAGTCCGCTCTGGCATATCACATAGACTGTTTTTTCCTTTTCGATCTCTCCCAGACGTTCCCGAAGCTCATCCACCGGGATATTTACAAATCCCTCAATATGTCCGTTTTGGAATTCTCCCGGGGTACGGGCATCCAGCAGAGTGATGCTTCCGTCACGTGGCAGATCTGCCACGTCCTCCGGATGGAACTGCTTTACCACTCCTTTTTCGATATTCTCGATCATAAATCCCGCCATATTGACCGGATCCTTGGCTGAGGAATAGGGCGGCGCATAGGCCAGGTCAAGCTCCTGGAGTTCCGTCGCTTTTATCCTGGCATGGATGGCCGCTGCCAATACGTCGACGCGTTTGTCCACACCCTCGCTGCCCACAATCTGGGCGCCCAGCAGGCGATAAGTTTTCTTTTCAAACAGGACCTTCATGGTCATCAATCTGCCTCCGGGATAATAGCCAGCATGGCTCATAGGAGATAGGATCACCTTGTCGGTCTCAATCCCTGCTGCCTTGGCATTCCTTTCGTTCAGACCGGTGACGGCGGCTGTCAGATCAAATACCTTGATGACCGAGCTTCCCTGAGACCCGGGATACCGGCTGTCTCCGCCGCAGATATTGTCCGCGGCAATGCGCCCCTGTTTATTTGCGGGACCGGCCAGTGAGATCAGGGCATCCTGCCCGGATACGGCGTGTTTGACCTGTACGGCATCCCCGACGGCATAAATATCGGGCATGGAAGTCTCCATCCGGTCATTGACCAGGATACTGCCTTTGATCCCAAGCTCCAATCCGGCTTCCCGCGCAAGAGCAGTATCCGGGGTCACGCCGATGGCCAGAACCACCATGTCGGCATGGAGAGGAGCCTCATCCTTCAAAAGGATCTCGATGCCCCCGTCTTTTTCCTCAAAGCCCTCCACCGTATGCCCCAGCGCCAGTCTGACCCCGTGTCTGCGCATTTCACTGTGGATGAAGGAGGCCATATCTGCGTCAAAGGGATTCATGAGCTGCTTCGGCCGCTGAACGATCGTCACCTCCATGCCCAGTTCACGCAGATTCTCCGCCAGTTCCAGTCCGATAAAGCCGCCGCCTGCCAGGACAGCGGACTTTGGATGATTTTGATGAATGAACTCTTTGATGCGGAAGGTATCCTCCACAGTCCGCAGCGTAAACATTTTTTCCAGGCCGATGCCGGGAAGCCTTGGCTGAGTGGGCTTAGCCCCCGGAGAGAGGAGCAGCTTGTCATAGGGTTCCTCAAAGACTTCTCCGCTTTCCAGATTCCGAACGGAAACATATTTTCGTTCCGGATGGACCGCGATCACCTCATGATGTACCTTCATTGTGATCCGGAAGCGGGAAAAGAAGCTTTCCGGGGTCTGGAGCGTCAGCTCCTCCGGATCCTCAATGACTCCGCCGATATAATAGGGCAGGCCGCAGTTTGCGTAGGAAATATATCCGGAGCGTTCGAATACAAGGATCTCTGCCTGTTCATCCAGCCTGCGGATTCTGGCTGCCGCGGTGGCGCCGCCTGCCACACCGCCTACGATTACAATTTTCATATTACGATTCCACCTTTCCAGAGTAGGAAGCCATGCCTCCGATATTTTTTACATTCTGATATCCCATTTTCATAAGCCTGCTGACTGCCTGACTGCTCCTGCTGCCGGAATAGCAGTAGACAAAGAGGGGAGTGCTTTTATCCTTGATGACACCCGCAGCCTGATCAATAGACTGCAGTGGAAGATTCCTGCTGCCCGGGACATGCCCCTCCCGGTATTCCTGCGGAGTCCGTACATCAAGCAAAACGGCATTGGAAGCCGCACTGTAATCCCGAATTCCCTGATTGATATCCGGCTGCCGTAAAAAGTCAAATAAACCCATGATTCATACACCTCCTGGTTGATTGATGCATTTAGTATAGCACATCAGACGGGAAATGAATGTGATGATGTCACAGAAAAGGAAAGCAGCAGGGATGGATTGGAAGATTTTCATTGAATCCATGTATGGAATTTGCGCTGAAATGCGTCCAAAGGGCAGGAAATTGAAATCATTCCGATAGATAAAGGATATTTGCTTGAAGTTCTCTCTCAAAATGTATATAATATTGACAATTGAGTTCCAATCCTGGCTGTTTGAAAGCACGACCATCAAAAAACAGACAGGAGAACATTGTCAAATCCATACAAAACCCGAAAGGAATCCTATGAGAAAACTAGCCTTACCTGATGAAATATTACTAAAAATCGAAAAGCCCGCCCGCTACATCGGCGGGGAAGTCAACAGTGTGACAAAGGACCCTGATAAGGTGGACATCCGCTTCGCCATGTGTTTTCCCGACGTCTATGAGATCGGCATGTCTCACTTAGGAATCCAGATCCTCTACGACATGTTTAACCGCCGGGAGGACGTCTGGTGCGAGCGGGTCTATTCCCCCTGGGTGGATCTGCATAAGATCATGAAGGAGCAGCAGATCCCCTTATTCGCGCTGGAATCCCAGGAGCCGGTCCGTAAGTTTGACTTCCTGGGCATCACCCTCCAATATGAGATGTGCTATACCAATGTGCTGCAGATCCTGGACTTAAGCCAGATCCCCCTGCACAGTGCGGACCGCACCTGGGAGGAACCCATCGTCATCGGCGGAGGCCCCTGTGCCTATAATCCGGAGCCACTGGCGGATTTCTTCGATCTGTTTTACATCGGGGAGGGGGAGACAGTCTACGATCAGCTGATGGACACCTACAGGCGCTGCCGGCAGGAGGGCAAAAGCCGCCTGGAATTTCTGGAATACGCGGCCGGGATCGAAGGGATCTACGTTCCCCGGCTCTATGAACCGTCTTATCATGAGGACGGCACCCTGGCGGATTTTCATCCCGTCAGCCTTCATGCCCCCGCAAAGGTAAAGAAGCAGGCCGTCATGGAGATGAATGAGGTGGTGTACCCCATGAGCCCGGTGGTTCCTTTTATCAAGGCAACCCAGGACCGGGTAGTCTTAGAGATCATGCGTGGATGCATCCGGGGATGCCGGTTCTGCCAGGCCGGGATGATCTACCGGCCCACCCGGGAGCGGAGTGTGGATACCCTGAAGCAATATGCAAAGGCCATGCTGGACAACACCGGGCATGAGGAAATCTGCCTCAGCTCTTTAAGCTCCAGCGACTATTCGGGGCTGCAGGAGCTGGTGACCTTCCTGATTGAGGAATATCAGGGAAAGGGGATCAACATTTCCCTGCCGTCCCTGCGGATTGATGCCTTTTCCCTGGACGCCATGCAGAAGGTCCAGGATATCCGCAAGAGCAGTCTCACCTTTGCGCCCGAAGCCGGCTCCCAGCGGATGCGCAACGTGATCAATAAGGGGCTCACGGAGGAGGACATCCTGGACGGCGCCGGACAGGCCTTTGCCGGTGGGTGGGCCAAGGTGAAGCTGTACTTCATGCTGGGACTTCCCACGGAGACGGAAGAGGATATGGCGGAAATCGCTGTCCTGGCGGACAAGGTGGCGCGGAAGTACTATGAGCTCCCCAAGGAGCAGCGCCGCGGGAAATGCCAGATCACGACCAGTACCTCCTTCTTTGTTCCGAAGCCCTTCACACCCTTCCAGTGGGCACCCATGTGCCCGGCGGTGGAATATGTACGGCGGGCATCCATCGTGAAGCACGCGTTTGCAGAACAACTCAACCGGAAGAGCTTGAAGTACAACTGGCACGATGCCGAGGTGACCATCTTAGAAGGCATATTTGCCCGGGGCGACCGGAGAGTGGGAAAGGTTCTGGAGGAAGCATACCGTCTGGGCTGCCTGTTTGACTCCTGGACCGAGACCTTCCACAATGAGCCTTGGATGCAGGCATTTGAAAATACAGGCGTAGATCCGGACTTTTACACCCTGCGGAGCCGGGGCGAAGACGAATTGTTCCCCTGGGATTTTATTGACATCGGGGTAAGCAGGCAATTTCTGCGCGGGGAATGGGAGCTTGCCATGAAAGAAACGGTGACGAAAAACTGCAGGCAGCAGTGTTCCGGCTGCGGCGCGGCGGCCTTTGGAGGAGGGGTGTGCTATGAAGGTCAGAATTAAGTTTAAAAAAGACGGGAGCCTGCGCTTTATCGGCCATCTGGATGTGATGCGCTTTTTCCAGAAGGTGATGCGCAGGGCGCAGATTCCCATTGCCTTTACGGCCGGGTACAACCCTCATATGATCATGTCCTTCGCAAGCCCCCTGGGGATCGGACTGACCAGCGAGGGAGAATATTTTGACATGGAGCTGGCCGGGCACATTTCAAGCGCGGAAGCGGTCCGAAGGATGAATGCCGTAACAGCCGAGGGTATTGAGGTGATCAGCTTCCGGCAGATCTCGGAGGAAAAGAAAATGACCGGAATGGCCATCGCCTCGGCGGCTGATTATCTGGTGGGCTGCAAATGCCGCGAGAATGGGGCCACTTTCACGCAGAAGATGATCACCGGCTTTTTAGGGCAGCAGGAAATTGTTGTCACGAAGCAGACGAAACGGAGCGAGCAGGAGGCCGACATCCGTCCGCTGATCTACCAGATGGAGCTTACAAAAGAGGGTATTTATCTCCAGCTTGCCGCGGGGAGCGCGCAGAATTTGAAGCCGGAGCTTGTGATGTCCGCGCTGTGCAGATTTGCCGGGATCGACGAAGCGTCCATGGCATGGACCCGGCGCCGGTTGGAGATGTACGCGGATCTGGCATCGGAGGCGGAGAGAGCAAAGGGAATACGGAAGCTTGTGACTTTGGAAGCATTGGGGAAGGATATCGAATGACCAGGAAAATTCTGATTATCAAAGAAGAGGAATCTGTCTGCACATATTTTATCGAGGACGGGGAGATCGTGGAGATCCATCCGGGCTCCCGGCAGGATCCGGACGGGCAGCAGGCCGCGCTGGGCAATATGTATATCGGAAAGGTCCAGAATATTGTGGCAAATATCGGGGCCGCCTTTATCGATATCGGCGGCATCAGCTGTTACTATGACATCAGCCAGGTCCCTCATGCCATTTTTACAAATAAAATGGGAAAAAAGCCGCTGTGCATTGGGGATGAACTTCTCGTGCAGGTGAGCCGGGAAGCCGTAAAGACAAAGGCTCCCACCGTCAGCAGCAATCTCAGCCTGACCGGGCGTTATACAGTGCTCACCTCCGGCAATACCCGGATCGGCGTGTCGGCAAAGCTGCCCAGGGCTCTGCGGGACGACTATAAGGAGCGGCTGCAGGACTGGAAAAATGAAGAATACGGGGTGATCGTGCGGACCAATGCCAGGGATGTGCCCCCGGAAACCGTGCTTGCGGAGCTTTCCCAGCTCAAGAACCGGTTCCGGGAGTTAAAGCAGACGGCAGGCTCACGGACCTGCTTTTCCTGCCTGTATACCGCGGCCAGGCCCTATCTTACGGATCTGAAAAATGTATATGCAAGCGGGCTGTCCGAAATCCTCGTGGAAGATCAGGCCCTTTATGAGGAGATCCTGGAGTATTCCCGCAGGGAACAGCCGGAATTTGTTGACAAACTCCGGCTCTATGAGGATCCACTGCTGCCCCTCGGAAAGCTGTACAGCACCCAGACCATCCTGGAGCAGGCGCTGAGAGAACGGGTCTGGTTAAAGCACGGCGGCTATCTGATCATACAGCCCACGGAGGCGCTGACAGTGGTGGATGTGAACTCGGGAAAATGTGTCTCCAAAAAGAGCCGCCCGGACGCTTTTCTGCAGATGAACCTGGAAGCGGCCCAGGAGATCGCCAAGCAGATTCGGCTCCGGAATCTGTCGGGGATCATTGTGGTGGATTTTATCAACATGGAAAAAGCAGAGGATATGCAGCTTCTGCTGCGGGAATTCCGTAAATTTCTTTCCCGGGATCCGATACAGACCACGCTGATTGATGTGACCGCTCTGCAGCTTGTGGAGGTGACCCGGAAGAAACTTCGCAAGCCGCTGCATGAATGCTGGAAGGGGAGAGAGTGATGAGCAAAAAAGAATTTAAGACCAATGCCATGCGCATGCTGGATAAGCTGAAGATCCCTTATGAATCTCTGACCTATGAATGCGATGAGTTTGTCAGCGGCGTTTCCACCGCGGATCTGACCGGCCTGCCCCACGAGCTGGTATATAAAACGCTGGTGACCACGGGAAAGACCGGGGAGCATTATGTATTTGTCATTCCCATTGAGGGAGAGCTGGATCTGAAAAAGGCGGCAAAGGCGGTGGGAGAGAAGTCTGTGGAAATGCTTCCGGTGAAGGAGATCACGAATGTAACCGGATATGTGCGGGGCGGATGTACAGCCATCGGGATGAAGAAGAGGTTTCCCGCCGTTCTGGATGCAAGCGCGCAGGGATTCGACCAGATCTATGTCAGCGGCGGAAAGATCGGCATGCAGCTAAAGCTCAGGCCGGAGGATCTAAAACGCGCAGCCGGCGCGGAGTACGCGGATGTGCTCCTGAACGGGAGCCGGGAAGCCCATACATGATTTCCTGTATACTTTACGAATAATTATGTGCAAATTTTGATTTACAAGTTTTTCAGAAAGCGTTATAATATGATTCGACTGTCAGTTGGAAGGAATACAAAAAGAGTGCCGGGAGCAGAAGATCTGCTGCTATGGATCATTCCTGAAATAATTGCAGGTTCTGTACGGAACAATGTTAAGAGTTACGGACAGTTATTTTAGGAATGCTTCTTAGATCAGCCGGCAACAGGTACATGGAGGAAACAGGATAATGAAAAAAGTAGTAAAATTTGGGGGAAGCTCCCTGGCAAGCGCGGGGCAGTTTAAGAAGGCCGCAAGGATCGTCCGGGCGGATAAGACCAGGATCTACGTTGTACCGTCTGCGCCGGGAAAACGTTTTTCAAGCGATACCAAAGTAACGGATATGCTCTATGGCTGTTATGGCGCGGCCATCCGGGAAAAGGATTTTACGGAGCAGTTAGAGGCGATCAAAGCCAGGTATCAGGAGATTATTGACGGATTGAAGCTTTCCATGTCTCTGGAGGACGAATTTAAGACCATTCGGGAAAATTTCGGCAAAAAGATCGGCCGGGATTATGCCGCTTCGAGAGGAGAATACCTCAACGGAAAGATCATGGCCGCATATCTGGGGTTCGAATTTATTGATGCCGCGGAGGTGATCCGCTTTGATAAAGAGAAGGTATTTGATGATGAGACGACGAATACGCTTCTTGCCGAACGGCTGCGCAATTCTTCCGGAGCGGTGATTCCCGGATTTTACGGAGCCATGGAGGACGGCACCATCGTGACCTTTTCCAGAGGCGGTTCAGATATCACCGGTTCGCTGGTGGCTCTGGCCGTGCAGGCGGATCTGTATGAGAACTGGACCGATGTATCCGGCTTTCTGATTGCGGATCCCAGGATTGTCCAGAATCCCAAGGCTATTGAGACCATCACCTACAAGGAGCTGCGGGAGCTGGCCTATATGGGAGCCAGCGTGCTTCATGAGGATGCCATTTTCCCGGTGAGAAAGGCGGGCATTCCGATCAACATCCGCAACACGAACCAGCCCGAGGACAAGGGAACTCTGATCGTAGAGGGCACCTGCCGGCAGCCCAGGTACACCATCACGGGAATTGCGGGGACAGACAGCTTTGTTTCCATTACCATTGAAAAGTCCATGATGAATTCCGAGGTAGGATTCTGTCGCAAGGTGCTGCAGGTGTTTGAAGAAAACGAGATTTCTATTGAGCATATGCCGTCCGGGATTGATACCATGACCATCTTTGTCCATAAAGATATCTTTGAGGAAAAGGAGCAGCAGGTCATTGCAGGGATCCACAAGGCCGTACATCCGGATCACATCGAGCTGGAATCGGATCTGGCCCTGATCGCTGTGGTAGGCAGGGGTATGAAGGCCACCCGGGGAACTGCGGGAAGAATCTTCTCTTCACTGGCCCATGCGCATATCAATGTGAAGATGATCGACCAGGGCTCCAGTGAGCTGAACATCATTGTCGGCGTACGTCATGATGATTTCAAAAACGCGATCCGCGCCCTGTATGAGATTTTTGTTGAAACGCGGATCTGATGACGCGAAGTCAGGAACTCCTGTCAATGAAAAGGGGCTTTTTGACGGATTGTTACTTTTTAGATTTACGGTGCTTAATAACAGAGCATCCGATTTTGCAGACAGACAAATGTACTCTCAGGATTTCATCGGCTTTACAGGGAATCCGGGAGTACATCGCATTTTACGGGAGGAGAAGATGATTGATTTTCATACACATATGTTTCCGGAAAAGATCGCCCCGAAGACACTACATTTTTTAAGCGAACGGTGCAAAACCGTTCCCTTTACCGACGGAACACCTCAGGGGCTTGCCGCTTCCGCAGAGGAAGCCGGACTGGAGTGCTCTGTCGCCCTTCCGGTCGTGACCAATCCGGAGCAGTTCGACAGTATCAACCGTTTTGCGGAGCAGTACCGGGATGGGCGGATTTTGTCCTTCGGCGGCATCCATCCGGAAAACGAGGATTATAAGAAAAAGCTTCTGTATCTAAAGGACCATGGGTTCCCCGGGATCAAGCTTCATCCGGATTATCAGGATACGTTTTTCAACGATATCCGGTACAAGCGCATTATTTCCTTTGCCAGTGAGCTGGATATGATCGTCTCTGTGCATGCCGGTTTTGATCCGGGATACCCGGACCGTGTACACTGTACCCCCGCTATGGCCGCAGAGATGCTGGAAGAGGTTCAGCCGACCAGACTGGTCCTGGCCCATATGGGCGGATTTCTGCGGTGGGATGAGGTGGAGCAGGAGCTGGTGGGAAGGGATGTCTGGTTTGACACGGCGGTCGTATTCGGACAGATCCCGGACGAGCAGTTTCTGCGCATCTGCAGAAATCACGGCACGGACCGGATCCTGTTTGCCACAGACTCCCCATGGTCCGGTCAGAAGGAATCGGTAGAGTATTTCCGGAAGATGGATCTGACAGAGGCGGAAAAGACGCAGATTCTTGGGGAAAATGCAAAGAAGCTCTTGACTTTATAAAATCCCCATGGTATATTTTATGAGTATGCCGCACAGCGAGGTTTACAAAGTTCCGCAACCTGATTTTATGTGATATGTGATGTCCCTGACGGTCAGGTGTTCGGCAGATCAGACGAATATGATCTGCGATACGGGAATGCGGACACCGCAGCTGGCGAGTAATGATAATAGGAGGTGCCATATGTACGCGATCATAGCAACAGGTGGTAAACAGTACAAAGTATCCGAAGGCGATATCATTAAAGTAGAAAAGCTTGGTGTAGAAGCTGGAGAGACTTATACATTTGACCAGGTACTTGCGGTGAATAATGAGAGTCTCGTTGTTGGAAACCCTGTTGTAGACGGAGCGACCGTAACCGCATCCGTGCTGGGTGACGGCAAGGGTAAAAAGGTCATTGTCTACAAGTACAAGAGAAAAACAGGATACCACAAAAAGAACGGCCACAGACAGCAGTACACAGCAGTTAAGATTGAAAAGATCAACGCATAATCAAAGATGATCCGGATTACTATTTATATGAATGAACATCATGTGTATACAGGCTTTGACGTGAGCGGACATGCTGAGTTCTCAGATCCAGGAAAGGATGTCGTATGCGCGGCGGTTTCCATGCTGGTGATCAATACCATGAACGCATTGGAAGCATATACGGAGGATGAGACAAGCCATGTCAGCGACGAGGAAGAGGGAACCATTGAGTTCCGTTTCCGCAGACGGCCTTCCCATGATGCGGATCTGCTGGTCAATACCATGATTCTTGGTCTGGAGAGTCTGGAGGAGAACAGCGAATATGAACCATACATTGATATCATTTTCAAGGAGGTGTAATTATCATGATGAATCTGAACCTTCAGTTTTTTGCTCATAAAAAGGGAGTTGGTTCCACAAGGAACGGACGTGACTCCGAGTCAAAAAGATTAGGTGCCAAGAGGGCTGACGGACAATTCGTAAAGGCGGGCAACATCCTGTACAGACAGCGCGGAACGAAGATCCATCCGGGCATGAACGTAGGACGCGGCGGCGATGATACCTTGTTCGCACTGGTTGACGGTGTTGTACGTTTTGAGAGAAAGGGAAGAGATAAGAAGCAGGTTTCTATCTATCCGAAGGCAGAATAATTGTAGTCCCTACAAGGCAGGAAGTATTTCCTGCCTTTTTTATACCGTAGTATATTAGAGTTTTGGTGATAGGAGAGTATGTATGTTTGCGGACAGAGCAAAAATCATGATCCGGTCGGGAAAGGGCGGCAATGGACACTGCAGCTTCCGGCGGGAATTGTATGTAGCAAATGGAGGACCGGACGGCGGCGACGGCGGCGACGGCGGCGATCTGATCTTTGAAGTCGATGAAGGCCTGAATACGCTGGTGGATTACCGACATAAGAGGAAGTTTGCGGCAGGAGACGGGGAAGAAGGCGGCAAGCGCCGCTGCCATGGCAAGAACGGCAAGGACCTGGTGCTGAAAGTACCGGAAGGAACCGTCATCAAGGAAGCCAGGACACAGAAGGTCATTGCGGATATGTCCGGAGACAACCGGCGTCAGATCGTGCTCAAAGGCGGAAGGGGCGGGCTGGGGAACCAGCATTTCGCCACAGCCACCATGCAGGTTCCGAAATACGCCCAGCCCGGAAAGCCGGCCATGGAGCTGGAAGTGCTTCTGGAGCTGAAGGTCATTGCGGATGTGGGGCTGGTGGGCTTTCCGAATGTCGGGAAATCTACGCTTTTGTCCCGTGTGACCAATGCGGATCCTAAGATCGCCAATTATCATTTTACCACGCTGAACCCGAACCTGGGCGTGGTAGACCTGGAAAACGGAAAGGGCTTTGTCATGGCAGACATCCCTGGGCTCATCGAAGGGGCTTCGGAGGGCGTTGGACTGGGGCATGAATTTTTGCGTCACATTGAGCGGACGAAGTTGATGATCCATGTGGTGGACGCGGCCGGAACCGAAGGACGGGATCCGGTGGATGATATCTATAAGATCAATCAGGAGTTGGAAGCTTACAATCAGGAACTGGCAGGAAGGCCCCAGGTGATCGCGGCAAATAAAACGGATCTGATCTATTCCGGAGATGAGGATCCGGTAGATCGGCTTCGGGCGGAATTTGAACCCAGGGGAATCCGTGTATTCCCAATCTCCGGCGTTTCCGGGCAGGGAATCCATGAGCTGCTGTATTATGTGGCGGAGGAGCTGCAGAAGATGGATCAGAAGCCCGTCGTGTTTGAACAGGAATATTTTCCGGAGGACGAGCTGATCTACGAAGAGCTGCCTTACAGCGTGGAGCTTGTGGACGGAATGTATGTTGTGGAAGGACCGAAGATCGAGAAGATGCTTGGATATACCAACCTGGATGCAGAGAAGGGCTTTGTATTTTTCCAGCGTTTCCTGAAAAATACCGGAATCCTTGACGAACTGGAAGCGGCCGGTATCCAGGACGGCGATACCGTGAAGATGTACGGCCTGCAGTTTGAATACTTAAAGAGCGAGTAAGGAACTGTCGCGAAATAATATGTATAGATTGCGCAAGATATATATTATTTTGAGACAGTTCGTAACGATTAGAACAGGAGAAGGATAGATATGACAACAAAGCAGAGAGCCTATTTAAAAAGTCTTGCCATGACCATGGATCCTATCTTTCAGATCGGAAAATCCAGCATGACGCCGGGACTCACCCAGGCCATCGCAGAAGCATTGGATGCAAGGGAACTCATTAAGATCAGCGTGCTCCAGAACTGTGCGGACGACCCGCGGGAGCTTGCCGAACTGGTGGCGGAGCGTACCCGGTCCCAGGTCGTCCAGGTGATCGGGAAGAAGATCGTTTTATATAAGGAAGGCAAAGACGATAAAAAGAAGATCGTATGGCCGTCCTCATCATCCAAGAAGGCTTAGGTGGCGGAATGAAGATCGGTATCATGGGCGGGACATTTGACCCGATCCATATCGGACATCTGCTGTTGGGAGAATTTGCATATGAGGAATTCGGACTGGATGAGATCTGGTATCTGCCCAACGGCAATCCCCCACACAAGCAGCAGACGGAGGAAAAGGAGGCACTGCGGCACCGCGTGGAGATGATCCGGCTGTCCATCCGGGAGGTCCTATATTTTAAGCTCTGTCTGCATGAGGCAAAGGAAAACGAACATTCCTATACCTATCAGACCATGCGGGAGCTGAATGCGCTTTATCCGGAATATGAATTTTATTTCATTTTGGGGGCGGATTCTTTATTCGCGATCGAGACCTGGAAGCATTTCCGGGAGATCTTTCCCACCTGCACGATCCTGGCTGCCATGCGGGATGACAAGGACGCGGCGGATATGGAAAAACAGATTCAGTATCTGGAGAGTGCGTATGGAGCGAAAATCCGAATCCTGAGAGCTCCCCTGCTGGAGATTTCCTCGACTACGCTCCGGAAGCGGGTTTCCCAGGGGAAGAGCATTTATTATATGGTGACAGACGCGGCAGCAGAGTATATCAAAGAAAATCACTTGTATCAAAAAGCTTCTATCTGGCTGTGAATAGTAAACATCAAAAAGGGGATTTGGACCATGGCAGACTTGGAGAAAATTCGCGAGAAACTGAAAAATAAGCTGAAAAAAGAACGTTATCAGCATACACTCGGGGTCATGTATACAGCCGCGTCTCTTGCAATGCGGTATGATGAAAACCTGGAGGAAGCGCTGACAGCCGGACTTTTGCATGACTGCGGAAAGTACAGCTCCATTGAAAAGCAGCTCCGGCTGTGCCGGAAGCATGAGATCAGGCTGGAAAGGGCAGAAGTAGAAGTCCCTGCACTGATCCATGCCAGGCTCGGCGCATATCTGGCCGAAAATAAGTACGGGATCGACAATCCCAGGATTTTAGATGCGATTCGGTATCATACTACCGGACGGCCTCATATGTCGATGCTGGATAAGATCATCTATCTGGCGGATTATGTGGAACCCGGCCGGAAAATGATTCCGGGCCTGCCGGAGATCCGGAAGCTGTCTTTTACAGATATTGACCAGGCTGTCTGCAAGTGCGCTGCAGCCACGCTAAATTACCTGGAAAAATCAAAACGGCCCATAGATCCTCTGACCCGGATGACCTATGAGTATTATAAAGATTAGAGCAGCATATTGTTCATCCTACAGGAAACGGCAGACCTGCCGGCAGATTTTTATATTTTATTGACAAATTGTATAAAAGGAGGGAATGCAATGGAACATTCCAAGGAAATGGCCAAGATCGCTTATCGTGCATTAGAGGATAAGAAGGGCGAGAATATTAAGATCATAGACATTGAAGGCATATCCGTGCTTGCCGATTATTTTCTCATCGCAAGCGGCTCCAATGAAAGCCAGATCCGCGCTATGGTAGACAACGTGGAGGAGGAACTGGAAAAAGCAGGGTATTCCGTAAAGCAGAGAGAAGGATACGGAACCGGCAGATGGGTGTTGCTGGATTTTGGTGACATCATCGTACATGTCTTTGACCGGGAAAATCGTCTCTTCTATGACCTGGAGCGCATCTGGCGGGACGGAAAGACCATCGGGATCGAGACTCTGGAAAGTCGATAATAACAGGAGAAGTCTCCAACTGTACGGCCGCAATCCTCGAAAGGGACTTTAACCGTACAGTTGGATTCTTTTTTAATCAAAGAAGCGGAAGATCCCGATCACCTTGCCTAAGATGAGAGGGTTCTGAACAATGATCGGATCCATGTAGTCATTCTCCGGCTGCAGGCGGATATAACCGTCTTCCTTATAAAAGGTCTTGACCGTGGCGCTGTCTTCGATCAGAGCAACCACCATATCTCCGTCAGAAGCCGTATTCTGCTCCTGGACCAGGACATAATCGCCGCTCAGGATTCCGGCGTTCACCATGCTTTCCCCGTGTACGATGAGGAGATAGGTCTGCTTGTTGGGCAGCATTTCCATGGGTACCGGAAAATAGTTCTCAATATTCTGCTGGGCGAGAAGAGGCTCCCCGGCCGCAATATGACCGATGATCGGTACATTCACCACCTCACGGCGGGTCAGATTGAATGTATCGTCCAGGATCTCGATCGCGCGCGGCTTGGTCGGATCCCGGTGGATATAGCCGTTCTTTTCCAGGGTCTCAAGATGAGAGTGGACAGAAGAAGTGGACTTCAGATGCACGGCCTCGCAGATCTCCCGGACCGACGGCGGAAACCCGCGGCATAAAATCTGATCCTTTATGTATGATAAAATCTCTTCCTGCTTTTTAGTGATCTTTCCCTGTGACATAAAATATACCTCCTGGTAAATGGAATCAACGAATTTATAATCTGATATTATGATAGCATAGTCCCGCCGAAAAAGCAAACACTTGTTGCGAAAATATGTTCGGCTTTTTCGAGTCATACTTTTTATCGGTTACTATTCACAGTCATTTTACTCACATGCGCAAAAACAGTCGGCAAAGCCGTCTGCCGATGCTTCGCATCTTGGTTACTGGTCAGACCCTGACCAAAATTAAAAATGAGTATACCAAGCAGCTTCTCTCTGACACGGGGAAGCTACTTGGCATTATTCATTTTTTATCAGCAG
>NZ_JBQIKP010000041.1:0-40757 GCF_056796775.1 Schaedlerella sp. | reverse complement strand
CTCCACATCCGACAGCAGGCCGTCCAGATATGTTTCCAGCCTGTCCCATGCCCCAGCCTGGGACAGTTTCTGCATGACGGTGTAATGATTTACAGTTTCATGCCGCATCCTGCGGAGTGATTCATCGCTCTCCTGAACCACCGCAAGCTGTTCCTGGGCCATGCTTTCCCGCGCGGCCAGCACCTGCATCTGTGTTTCCCGCGCCGCCAGAAAGCGAAGCTGAGACAGTACGCTCACCAGAAAACAAAGCAATAACACAAAGGCGCTCCACCAGTACAGCGGGAGGTCTGGCTGGTGCCAGGTGATTTCTGAAACGAGCCACTGCATATAGGGTAGCCGCCCGCCGCCGCACAGCCCCGACAGCAGGCTCGCCGCACCGATTCCGGCGGCGGATAACAAAAGCCCCGGCAGGAACAGGCGGAATACCTGGTTTTCATCCCGGTATTCCAGTACGGCGCACACCACAAGCGCCGCCACAGTCAGATAAAACACTTCCCCCATCCGGGAGCCGACCATGGAGAACGCAGGAACCACCGTCTGAAACCCCGCGACTACAAAATAAGCCAGCCCCGGCAGAATGGCAAAAGGCAGGAACAGCTTCCGCCATTTTTTCATATGCAGCAGCAGAAAGAGCGGCGGGAGGGCGAACAGCGCCGCCCTGGACAGGCAAAGCCACAGCCCATAAATTTCCGGGGGAAGGATATACCCGCCCCGGCTTTGTGCATGGAAATAAAATGCCTGGGGCAGCGCCGCAAAACCAAGCAGCAGAACCGGCCAGTCACAGTGTCCCTCTGTCAGCCCAAAGAAAAACAGCCCAAGGACAAGCAGCGACACCACGGCAAAAACGGCTGCCGGGAGTGTGCTTTTCGCCGTATAAGCCCGCTCAGTTTCTCTCGTTACGCCGCTGTCCGTAAGGAACAAAAGCGGGAGCGGCTCTTCTGCTTCCTTTGCCGTTTCCAGCGTCACCGTTTTTCCCGCACAGTCTTTAGGCAGCATAAAGACGGCATTGCCCAGCGTTTTCCCGTCCCATGCCTCCATACGGCCTAACATCTCCCCGTCTAAAAACACTTCCGCTTCACCCGTGTGCCTGACTTCCAGCATCGGACGCCACTGGCTCTCCCATTCGGGAAGCGTCACCGCCAGCGTCAGTGCGCCGCCATATTCATAGCCTGTCTCCAGCGTCATCTTGCCGCCATTGACGCTTGCTTCCAGTATGAGCTGTTCCCGGCGTGGAGTAACCTCTGATGCCAAAAGCCCTGTCATTGCCAGCGCACAGATTAGAAATACCGCCCCTGCCAGCCATCGGGGTATTGCCCCTTTCCGTTTCCAAAGCAGCATATTTCCTACCTCCTGCAAATTCTCTGCTATTAGCGTAAAGGGTTAAGCGGCCAGTGTCAAGAACAGAAAACTGCAAAGTAGGTAAAAAAATTGCAAAGTAGGAAAGCTCCCTTGTTATCCAAATCCAATTTTTTGTATGATGTGCAATAGAGAAGTATAAACGGGGAGAAACAACTCCCCCCACCAAATATTGACAGGAGGAAAAAAGGATGAGAAAAAAGTTGTGTAAATATCAGTTTTTTACACTTCTGCTGGGAGTACTATTCTGGATGATGCCGCTTGCGGTACGGGCGGAGGAGCCGGCAGACGGAGGGGATAAATCCAATGGGTTTATTTTTAATGAGGACGGGTATGACCCTGCGAATCCGGACGCCTATCCCTTGAGACTCCCGTCGGAAGAGACCGTCTATACGGCAGGAGGGGGACAGATCATCTGGACGCCGGAAACGGATTCGGCCGGAAATGTGGTCAGCGGCAGGCTGACACTGAGGGATGCGGTCATTCAAAATACTTATAGTGGAGCTACTTTTGAAAATTATGGGAGCGGAATCTGGATGTGTGTGCCTTTTGAACTGGTACTGGAAGGGGAGAACCGGATTACTTCTCAGGGCCGCGGGATCTTTCTGACTGACAGCAACAATTCCGGCACGCGGACTCTGAACGTACGTGGTACCGGGTCCCTGACCATCGACAGCCAGATGGAAGGAATCCGCACAGACGGCGCTGTAACATTGGACGCCGTGAACCTGACGGTTACCTATGGCTTCGCGTCAGGGATCATTACGGAATACGGGGACATTGTAATCCAGAACGGAAGCCGGGTGACTCTGAAAAACAGCGCGGGGATTACCGTGTCTTCCGCTGCGGTGAGAACAAATAACATCGGTGATGTGAGCATAAGAAACAGCCACGTGATCGCAGTCAACAGCGCCGGAACCGCAATCAGCGCAAATGGTAATGTACTGTTTGAATCCAGCCAGGTCAGGGCTCTCGGCAGCGCAGGGTATGAAGGCATGATCACATTTGGAAACGGCAAGAACTTTACTGTAAACGGCGGTTCCTTATATGTGAAAAATAATCAGACCCCAGGCTATGATATCTACCCCGACCCTAATAGTGTGAAATGGGAGAACAGCGCCGTGATATACTGCGGAGGCCCCTATAATTATCTGATCCAGAAGGGGGATAATATCCAGTATGCCGATTGCGTCTATGACGAAGCGTCCGACCAGATCACATCTGTGGGCAACGGAAATGTATATGGAAATGTGGTTTGGAACGAGCATATCCGTTTCCCGCTGGGAACGGACCAGCGGCTGTATATTGGCATGCTTGGAAGTACCCTGACGATTCCAGAAGGGACAACGGCAGTGATCCCGGACGGAGCCACGCTGCGCAACAGCTACGGGGGAACGGGAGAAATCGGCGTACTGACCAATTATGGAACATTGAATGTATCAGAGGGAGGGACACTCCATAATTTCGACGGGGCTAACGGCGGCCGCGAGGTACTCACCAGGAATTTCGGCGAGATCAATCTGGCGCCGGGAGCTACATTTTTTAATACCTCTCTGTTGGAAAATAAGGGGACGATCAATGCCGACGGAACCTTATGCAGCATTCAGGTCAATTTTAACGGCGATCCGTACAATGGTGTGATTCAGAATGAAGGGACGATCAACGGATTGGTGAATATAAGAGAATCCGGTCAGGTCAGATATCAGGCGGAAGGCAATGCCGTATTAAGGAATGGACAGACGCTGGAACTGGGGGCGGGAACTGCCAACAATGGGGCCTGGGGGACTGTCCTGGAGATTCCGGCGGGAGGAAAGCTGACGATAGAGGAAGGGGCCGTTGTAGACGCAAAAACACATGTTACGAACGAGAACCTGTCGATATATCTGAAACTGGGAGACACTCTGGTCGTAGACGGAATCCTTCTGCTTCCGGAGGACCTTTCTGAGGAAGAACGGAACCGCCTGGCCGAAACTATAGGAGGAACCGGAACGGTGCAGACAGGAAATACAGTCAATTTTATCATTACATTTGATCTTGGAGATGGTACGGTTGAAAAACGGCTTCTGCCGGAGGGGAGTACGTTTACTTTGCCGCCTGACCCGGTGAGGAGCGGCTATCTATTTGAAGGGTGGTATATAAACACAGACGGAAAAGAGACTGCAGCGGATCAGACGATGACCGCAGCCGGGCACATGACCATTTATGCCAGATGGAAGCCGTCAGACACCGGAGAAACGCCCGGAGGAGAGGACAAACCCGGAGAGGATCAGAAGCCCGGAGAAACAGATAAGCCGGGCGGAGAGGAGAAACCCGGAGAAGACAATAAACCCGACGGAACGGATAAGCCCGGCGGAGACAATAAACCCGGAGGAACGGATACGCCCGGCGGAACGAATAAGCCCGGCGGAGACAATAAACCCGGCGGAAGCAATACGGCCGGTACAAGCAGTGACCCGAAGGGAGATCATGCGAACGGCGCGTCAAATGGCGCTGCCGGAAGCAGTACGTCAGATTCCGGCAATGGAAGGAACAAAGGTGATCTCTATGTGAACGGCCAAAATTCTGCCGGCGCGGTCCGGACAGGCGATACCGCAGATTGGGGAGCGGCGGTCCTGGGACTGGTATTTTCACTGGCAGCTATAGGAGGAATCAAATATTCGCGCCACCACTCTGACTGATTACATAAGAGCCACCCTCTCCCGTATAACCGGCGGAGGGTGACTCGCATCATAAAAGCCATTTCAGATTATGATCTGCAGTTTTATATGCTCTGCAGCATGCGTTTAATGCTTCGCATATACAACCTCTTTCTTGATTCCAGGCGCTGCGGACGGCTGTCCGTCATTGGGAACATCCTCGATCACCCGGTTGCTGAGAGTACCAACCTCCATTGCGTCCGCAAAGTTGATCGGATGATTGCGCATATGCACCTTCATCAATTCGAACAGCCGGAGGGTGGGGCGCCTGGATTCGAACACACCTGAGATATCGATGCATTTGCAGCCGGTCTGTACGGCCAGTGCTTTCAGACGCTGGTTGATCTTGAATGCGGCCGGGCTCTTTGACACGATGGGTACGATATAGATGGACGCCTGCGTCTTTGTATGGATCATGTAGAGCAGCCATTCATATTTGGAAATGAAGTTGTCTACATCCACATTCTCATCCCGAATATCCACATCCCCCATATTTACAAAAATCTTACGGGGATTTAAGTCATACAGGCACACCTTCAGATAACGTTCGATCTGGTCAATGCGTATATCCTTGACGCTTCGGTTATAAATGGGCTCTGTGATGCGGAAAGCCTGTGCCAGCTCCCCAACCGGAAGTGAAGCAAATGTATTTGAGCCGAAAAGTACGACGCCGCCTGCTTCTGTAATACTGTTAAGTTCACGATAAGTCTGCATTTCATCATCTCCTTGTTCATGCATGGATGGTTGGAAGGGGTCGGATGTATGGGCGTTGTCTGCAGATGCTTCTGCGATGCCTTTGTCCGTATTTCCTGTGTGTCCTGATATCTGTCTGCTCAGTTCTGCATTTGCCGCCTGCGCCTGCCTGTCGTAACGTGTGTTGATAAAGTAGACAATGACGTTGGCGGATACGACAACCAGATTTAAGAGGTACACGACCAACACATAGTTGAATCTGTGACTGTAGATCTTTGCGGAAATTCCTGCAATGTACCCCGTGATAATAAGCAGTATAAACTGGATGCTCATGTTTCTGGCTGATCTGGCTTTGATATTCTTGGCAAGATTCATAGGCCAGGATAATCCGAAGCAGATCAGCATGGTTGACTCTAAAAGTTCGGCCATTTTTTATTCCCTCTCTTTCCTTACAGCTCTTGTTTCATCTTTCGACTATAGTTTATCATTGACGTTTGATTATGTCTAATATATAATATTTATAAAATTCATAATGTTTACATTATGAATTAAAAGAAAGGCAAGAGAGGGGTTTGGTATGGAACTGATGCAGATCCGGTATTTTCTGGAAGCGGCCAGCACGAAGCATATGACGAACAGCGCAAAAAACCTGCATATCACGCAGCCTGCGCTGACCCAGGCGATCCGGCGGCTGGAGAATGACCTGGGGGTTCCGCTGTTTACGGCCAAGGGCAGGAATATCGTGCTGACAGAATATGGAAAATATCTCCAGAAGAAGCTGGAGCCACTGATGGCGCAGATTGACGATATTCCGGAGCAGCTCCGGATGATGGTTGCCCTGGAGGGCGAAACCATACATATGAATGTTCTGGCGGCCTCAGGGCTTGTGATGGAAGCCATCATAGAATACAAGAAGGAGCATGAGGATATCAATTTTCAGCTCCAGCAGAACTCGGAGAGCGAGCTTTATGACATCGCTGTTAAGACAAAGCTGTTTTACCAGGCGGTAAATGAAGAAAACAGCTTTACCTGCGCGGAGGAGATCTATCTGGCTGTTCCCAGAAACGGGAAATATAAGAAACGGGAGTCCGTCTGTCTGGATGAGGTGGCGGAGGAAGGGTTTATCAGCCTTCTGGGATCAAGAGAATTTCGCTATATCTGCGACCGGTTCTGCCAGCATGCAGGCTTTACACCGAAGATCATCTTCGAAAGCGACAATCCCTCCGCCGTAAAAAATATGATCGCAGCCAATATGGGCATCGGCTTCTGGCCGGAGTTTACATGGGGAAGTATTGAAAACGAACATGTTCGGCTTTTAAAGATCGAGGAGCCTGTCTGTCAGAGGGACATTATCATTAACTATAACAGGAATAAGATGGACTCTCAGAACGTGATTGATTTCTATGGTTTTCTGACAGAATTTTTTAAATGCAGGAAGCTATGCAGCATGCAGCCGGCCAGGCAGTGAATTGACGATAGATGTGCGTATGCGCCTGGCAGGTTTACAGTCTCTGAGGGAACAAAGAGTTTTGCTTGCGAAACTTGCGCCTGCGGCGGTCGCATTGCGACATCTACCTCATACGCCGCAGTGCGCATCCCCCGGAGGGTTTTTGTACTATAGGAAAATTCGGAGAAGTTTTCTATAGAATAAAAAAACGCCCTGTTCAGGCGTTCCTTGCTGCAGCGGTCTATCGGGAAACAGGATTCGCACACGTTCTATTGACGGTTCTTCGGAGACCCGCCATATATTTGTGTGGATTCCGTTTTTTCCCGACACCCCTTTGCAGCGGTTCTTATTTTAGCAGAATAGTATAATCAACTGCGACGCCAGTACAACCGCGATCAGCGCGATCGGATATGTCGCCGCATAGGCAGCTGCGATATCTTCCGTACCGGCCATATTGATCAGAGTTCCAAGGGCCGGCGTACTCGTCATACCTCCTGTCAGTGAACCAAGGTTATTGAGCAGGGGCAGCTTCAATACATTCTTTGCCACAATGAATCCGATGATCATCGGAAGGATCGTCATGATCGCTCCGTAAAGGAAATATACCGGTTCGAAATACTGTACGAACTTGGCACCGCCGGATACTCCCGCTCCGATCAGAAACAGCATCAGTCCCAGCTCCCTCAGCATCTTCAAGGTGGAATTTTTCGGAACGATGGAAATCTTTCCGGCATGTCCGTAGTGTCCGAATACGAGGGCTGTCAGAAGGCAGCCGCCTGTCGTGGTCAGCGAAAAGTTCCTGTAGCTGAGGCTTCCCACCAGGATTCCAATGATCGCCGCAAGTGAAAACGCGAAGAATCCGAATTCATCCACTTCTGTCAGGATCAGACTGCTCTTTTTCCTGCCCTCGCCTTCTTTTGCGGTGATCTTTGCCACTTCTTCATTCATGTTTGCTTTCAGCATCTTCGGAACGATCTGCACAAACAGAACCACACCGACCACGCCGAACAGATAGGAGATCCCATACCCTACGGATACCAGCGCTTCCAGATCCAAACCGACAGCCGCTTTGGATGCGGAAAATGCAGGCGTACTGGTCAGCGCTCCGGAAAGCAGGCCCACCATGATCGCCCGGAACTGCTCATGTTCCAGGTCCGTAAAGTTGGAACCGATCAGAATACATGCGACGCAGGTAACCGCCGCCGCAAAAATGATCACAGCACCCAGCAGAACGTAGGATTTGAAGTTCCGTTTCAGGTTTCCAAAAAAATTCGGCCCCGCAATAAAGCCGACAGAGGTCACGAAAAAGATGAGCCCCATATTTTCCACGATTTTCAGCGCGTCCGTAGCAAAGGTCGTCTCTCCCGCCATCAGGTTGTCTGACAGTTTTGTGTACAGCAGGCATCCGTAAACCAGAGCAATGATAAATACCCCGGCCGTTCCAAGGTTGATTCCTTTTACGGTGATCTTACCGATCGCATACCCGATGGCCGCAATCGCAAAGACCGAAAACGTAAGAAATACTACAGCCTTTACTGCCAATATTCCTCCAAATAACTCCATGTCTTATGACTCCCTTCTGTAAATACAGAACATCCGCTGCCAGTGCAGAACTGCATTTCTTCCTGACTCATACAGCATCCCATCGGCAGCCGATCTGCATACTATGGTAAAAGACAGCAAGCCGCCAGAGGCCCGCTGTCTGTATGAATGTCCTACAATTACTCTTTATGCTCTTCCAGATAAGCGGCTCTTCCGCTCTCGTACAGGTTATTTCCCTCGCTGTCAATGATGACAACCAGCGGCATATCCTCAACATAAAGCTTTCTCAGCGCTTCCGCACCCAGATCTTCAAAAGCGATCAGTTCTGCCTTTTTGATACATTTTGCAAGCAGAGCTCCCGCTCCGCCGATGGCTCCGAAGTAAACGCCGGAATACTTCTTCATCGCGTCGATGACTTCCGGAAGGCGTGCGCCTTTTCCGATCATTCCGCGCGCGCCTACGGACATCATAGTCGGCGCGTAAGCATCCATACGCCCGCTGGTGGTCGGTCCTGCAGAACCGATGACCTGGCCCGGTTTTGCCGGAGTCGGCCCTACATAGTAGATGGTCGCGTCTTTCGGATCAAATGGAATCTCTTCGCCTTTTGCCAGAGCCTCGCACATACGCTTATGGCCTGCGTCCCGGGACGTATAGATCGTTCCTGTCACAAGAACGCTGTCTCCTGCGTGCAGTGTCTTTGCAAGTTCCTCTGTCAATGGTAATGTAATCTTTTTTGCTGCCATCTTAGATCACCTCCGATTTATGACGTGTTACATGGCAGTTGATATTTACTGCACATGGCATGCCTGCAATATGGGTTGGCAATGTCTCAATGTTTAATCCGATCGCTGTCGTCTTTCCGCCGAAGCCCTGAGGTCCGATGCCCAGCTTGTTGACTTTTTCCAGCATCTCTTTTTCCAGGTCTGCATAGAAGGGATCCGGATTGGAGGAATCAATGGGCCGCATCAGCGCTTTTTTCGCCAGAAGGGCCGCCTTGTCAAAGGTTCCGCCGATTCCAACGCCGACTACCATCGGCGGGCACGGGTTGGGTCCTGCGGTCTCCACAACCTCCAGGATGAAGTCCTTGATCCCCTGCAGGCCGTGAGACGGCTTAAACATACGGATCTGGCTCATGTTCTCGCTTCCGAAGCCCTTCGGTCCAACGGTGATCTTGATCTGCTCGCCGGGAACGATCTCTGTGTAGAGCATTGCCGGTGTGTTGTCTCCTGTGTTTCCGCGGCGGACCGGGTCTTTTACAACGGATTTCCGAAGATATCCCTTGTCATAGCCCCGGCGTACACCCTCGTCAACCGCTTCCGCAAGGCTGCCGCCTGTCAGATGCACATCCTGGCCGATCTCTAAAAATACACATGCCATGCCGGTATCCTGGCAGATCGGCACGCACTCGCTGTCTGCGATCTCAAAATTCTCGATGATATTATCCAGGACGCCCTTCGCGATCTCTCCGTCCTCGCAGGCACGGCAGTCTTTGATCGCGCATTTCACGTCTTCCGGAAGATGCTCATTTGCTTCGATACAAAGTTTTTCTACGACTTCCGTAATCTTGCTTACTTCTATCTCACGCATAACTTAATCTCCTTCTTTATATTCACGGCGGGGCTGCCGGAAACTGATTTTTCACACTCGAAATATTGCCACCTGTACGGTTGGATGCTCTAAAGAGCCTCCAACCGACTCGTACAGGTGGAAATATCATCCCTTCCTGGCACCCCCGTTCCCAATACTGCTATCGATTATCTCTCATGGCGCGCATACTTCGGAAGAAGCTTCGGTGATACCTCTCCTGTCGCTGCAGAAGCGCCCTTTAATTCCTCGTCATAGCTTGCCACATGGTCAAGATTCATAGCGCCAAGTTCAACTTCTTTTGCCTTTGCCGCTGCTTTCTTACCTGCGTTCCGGCCGAATACGATGACATCAAGAAGGGAATTGCCCATCAGTCTGTTTGTTCCGTGGATTCCGCCTGCTGCCTCTCCTGCTGCCAGAAGATTCGGAATGTTCTTTGCGAAGCCTTCTCCGTCGATCTCAAGGCCGCCGTTCTGATAATGCAGTGTCGGATAGATCAGGATCGGAACTTTTCTCATATCGATTCCATACTTCATGTACATACGGAACATGGCAGGGATTCTCTTTTCGATCGTTCCCTCTCCTCCGAGAATCTCGATCATCGGTGTATCAAGCCATACGCCGTGCTCTCCGTCTGGCGTCTCTACGCCGCGGCCTTCTCTGCATTCACGGATTACACCTGAAGCATTGACGTCGCGGGTCTCCAGAGGATGAATATAAGCTTCCCCATTTGCATTGACAAGCTGTGCGCCGACAGAACGAACCTTCTCTGTCACAAGAGCGCCCAGGATCTGCACCGGATAAGCGACGCCTGTGGGATGGTACTGGATGGAATCCTGGTACAGAAGCGGTACTCCTGCCCGGTATCCCAGTACAAGACCGTCTGCCGTTGCCCCGTAGTGGTTGGATGTGGGGAATCCCTGGTAATGCATTCTTCCCGCGCCGCCTGTTGCGATCACAACCGTCTTTGCTCTGGCAACAGAATAATCTCCTGTCTCCATATTGAGAAGGACCGCGCCTGCTGCCTGGCCTTTCTCATCTTTGATGATCTCTACCGCAGAAGTAAATTCTACCACCGGGATCTGAAGGTTCAATACCTCGTCGCGGAGTGTACGCATGATCTCTGCTCCGGAGTAGTCCTTACATGCATGCATTCTCTTTCTGGAGGTACCGCCGCCGTGGGTCGTTACCATCCGTCCGTCTGCGTCCTTGTCAAACATAACGCCCAGTTCGTTCAGCCATTTGATCGCGTCAGGCGCTTCCATTACAAGACGTTTTACCAGTTCCGGCTTTGCAGCAAAATGTCCGCCGCCGAACGCGTCCAGATAATGCTGTACCGGAGAATCATTTTCCTTATCTGCCGCCTGGATGCCGCCTTCGGCCATCATCGTATTCGCATCGCCGATACGGAGTTTTGTCACGATCATTACATTTGCGCCTGCATTGTGCGCTTCGATGGCACAGGAGGAACCGGCGCCGCCGCCGCCGATCACAAGCACATCTACGTCATAATCCACTTTCGTAATGTCAACCTTCTCCTCCACAAGCCGGCTTGTAGAGTGAAGCATTTCAGCCAGTTCAAGGGGCGCTTTTTGTCCTTTGTTCGGGCCTACTTTAATCTCTGCAAACGCATCTGGATTATAATCCGGATGAAATTCCTTCAGGAGAGCATCTTTTTCGTCAGCAGTCAGACGTCTTGGTTCTGTAGACATACGTTCTGCTCTTGTAGCCTCTACCTTTTTGATGGATTCCATCATATTCTCTGGATATGGTGTATACATATTCGACCCTCCCCTATTTCTCAATCTCTCTTGTGTTGTAAAGTTCCTGCATCTCTTCGATCGGCTTCTGCATGATCTGCTCGATCAGGCTGTCATACTCGCCCCGGTTCACCTCGTCCACACGGTTTTTGAGATGCTCGGTCTCAGGCGCGATGTACTTACCGGTGAGACGTCTTGCCAGAAGTCCAACCATCGGATGGGAGATTCCTGCCGGACATCTTACGGAACAGCATCCGCAGCTGACACAGTCAAAGGACTCTTCCGCGCATTTCTCAAATTCGCCCCGCTGTGCGTATGCGATATACTGCATTACATTCAGATCCTGGGTACATGCCTTCGTACATGCGTTGCATCCGATACAGCTGTAGATCTCCGGATACAGTTCCATCATAATCTGCTGGGTCGGCTTGATATCCTTGATCTCATAAGTCCTCTTATCTGTCGGGAAGAAGGGGATACTTGCCACGTACATGCCCTCTTCTACCTGTGTCTGGCAGGCAAGGCAGGTCTTTAATTCATTTTTTCCCTTGATCCTGTAGATCGTCGCACATGCTCCGCAGAAACCATGACGGCAGCCACATCCTCTTCCCAGTGTATATCCGGCATATTCCATCGCAGTCATGATCGTAAGTTCTGCAGGTACGCTGTATTTTTTACCGAAAAAATATACATTTACCATCTTTTCCATGTCATTCATGTCCTTTCTTTGATTATTTCATGTTCATCCAATCGAGCCTTAGTATTCATTCGGAAGTTCATCAATCTCATCATACCGGAATACCGGACCGTCCTTGCACACGTACTTGGAACCGATGTTGCAGCGTCCGCACTTTCCGACTCCGCACTTCATCCGGAGCTCCAGTGTCGTATAGACCTGCTCTGTGGTAAATCCAAGTTCCTTTAAGCCTGCAAGCACGAACTTGATCATGATCGGAGGTCCGCACACGAGCGCTGTCTTGTCCGTATCAAATCCAAGCTCCTTCACATAATTCGGAACAAATCCAACATGGCCGTCCCAGCCTTCCTGCTCACGGTCGATGGTCAGATATACATTCACGCCCTCTGCCTTCATCCAGACTTCCTGGATCTCCTTGAGCTGAACCAGGTCGTCCGCAGAGCGGGAACCATAGACAATATCTACGGTACCGTAATTCGCACGGTTATCCAGCACGTAATTGATCACGGAACGGAGGGGCGCAAGGCCGATACCGCCTGCGATAAACAGAAGGTTCTTGCCTTTTAACTCTGTCTCCACCGGAAATGAGTTGCCGTAGGGGCCGCGGACTGTGATCTCGTCGCCCACCTCCAGGCTGTGGAGATAATCTGTCAGGATTCCGCATTTCTTAATACTGAATTCCTGATATTCCTTGTTGGTCGGCGAAGAAGTAATGGAAAACATACCTTCGCTGATACCCGGCGCACAGACCATGGCGCACTGTCCCGGCATATGCTCGAACAGCTTGCCGCCCTCCGGCGCATTGACGCGGAACGTCTTTACGTCCGGGGTCTCTTCCCGGATATCCGTGATCACGCCTACCTGGGGGATCAGAGTATCTAATGTATAATTCTTATGACATGTACATTCACCCATTATTTTTCACCTCCCTGATTCTGAAATGCTTTCACGACCTTCACGATGTTCAGGGCGGACGGACATTTTTCTACGCAGCGTCCGCATCCTACGCAGGAATACATCCCGTCGTTGTTGGCCGGATAGTATACCAGCTTGTGCATGAACCGCTGGCGGAACCGCTGCATCTGGCTGGTGCGGTTGTTGCCGTGGGCCATCATCGTAAAGTCGGAATACATACAGGAATCCCAGCATCTGTAACGGGAAACGCTGTTTCCTGCGGTGTAGTCCTTGATATCATAGCACTGGCAGGTCGGGCACACAAACGTACAGGTGCCGCATGCCAGACATGGCTTGTATAATTCTTCCCAGATTGGGGAGTCAAATTTTTCCGTAAGGGCATCCCCGTTCCATCCTTCCAGAGAAAGGTTCATATAGGGGAGCTTTTCCACGATTTTGTGGATTGCTTCCTTCTCCGCTTCAACGGCTGCTTCGTCAGCGTCCGAGAGCAGTTCCTTCACCGCCGCTGTCAGCGTCTCGCCTTTTTCGGTCAGCGCTTTCCAGAAAAGATCCTCGCCTACCGTCCAGACTGCTACGTCCGACGCCGGCTGAGCCGCATCCACGCCGAACACCTTGCAGAAGCAGGTCTCTTCCGGTTCGTGGCAGGCCATGGCAACGATGGTTCCGTGATCCCTTCTTGCCGCATAAAAGGTATCGACAGGATCTGTAAGGAATACGTTGTCCAGTACCTCGATCCCCTTCACGTCGCAGGCTTTCATGCCGAATACGACAAATTCCTGCTCTTTCAGCGTCTGAGGCTCTACGGACATCTTCTTTCCTTCTTTTTTTACGGTGTAAAGACCTTCGCTCTGCGGGAAAAATGCATCTTTCGCTGATTTTACGGTCTTCAATGTATCCAGATCCACCTCTGCGTCCTCAGTCCATGCCGCAAAATTGGTCTGCCCGGCGGTTTTCACCGGAAGATACAGTTCCTGGCTATCCGCGATTAAATGGAATAATGCGGAAAGATCTTTTTTTGCTATCTTATACATACATTATCCCCTCTTTCCTACAATACTTGGTTCCGCGTCTTCAAACGTATAGTTTGTAAGCGGTGCTTTTGATTCGGTATCTTCCCCTGCCTGGTATTCGCCGTACAGCTCGTCAATGTCCTTGATAAACTTGCGGTTGAACAGGTGGAGCGGGATTCCCTGGGGACATACGCGGCTGCATTCTCCGCAGTCTGTACATCTTCCTGCCACATGGAACGCGCGGATGATATGGAACATCTTTTCCTCAAAGGTATCCACATTGGCTTTCTGGGAGCTGTCAAACTTGTTGCTGTCGAATACACACTTGCGGCAGCTGCAGGCCGGACATGCATTTCTGCAGGCATTGCAGCGGATACACTTGCTCAATTCGCTCTGGAAGAATGCAAACTTCTCCTCCGGGCTCATAGCCTCGATCCTTGCCACTTCGTCAAACCGTTCCCCATCCTTGGTTTCCTTGGACTCTCCGATCAGCTCATCGTAGATCATGTGGTCCTTTCCCTTGCAGACATGGCATCTTTCCAGCATAGCGTCTGCGTAGGCGCAGGTCTTTTCTCCATAGATGGTATGGACCTTAAGGGTATCTGCAGCGTCGGTGATCTCCGCGCCTTCAATACTCTCGATTCCCTTGATCCCCTGCTTTTTGATCCGTTCGATATCCAGTTTTCCTTTGCATCCCACACCTATGATATAGGCTTTGTCCCTGTCTACGCGGTGTTCCTTGATCAACTGGTTGAAGCTGTATGTATCGCATGGCTTTAAGCAAACCAATGTCTTTCCTTCCAGCTTGGATGCCTCGATCATATATTTGCTCAGATTGGCCCCGCAGAATCCGTTATACACGAAATCCTCCAGAGCTTCCGCTGTCTCAAAGTAAGCCGGCTCCGGGTTATAAGGCAAGTCTCCGGCTTTCCAGCCGAGAACCCGTGCCACAGTCCCATCTGCCAGCAGTTCTTTTGCACGGTTTACTACTTCTTGCATCTTAAATCCCCCAATCTTACATTTTCGCCAAGAGAATAGATCTTCTCTACAAAACTGTTCATTGTCTCAGAGAACTTCACACCCTCTGCCGCAGATACCCACTCTACGCGTGTACGGCCGTTTTCCACACCGATGTAATCCAACATGGAGAACAACAGGGTCATACGCCTTCTTGCGTAATAGTTGCCGGTACTGTAATGGCAGTCTCCCGGGTGGCATCCGCACATGATCACTCCGTCTGCGCCTTTCTCGAATGCCCTTAAGATGAACATCGGATTCACACGGCAGGAACAGGGAACGCGGATGATCTTTACGTCAGCAGGATAGGACAGACGGCTGCTTCCTGCCAGGTCAGCTCCTGCATAACTGCACCAGTTACAGCAGAACGCTACAATTTTCGGTTTGAATTCTTTATTTTCTAACGACATATTGCATCCACCTCCGCTATAATCTGTCTATTTGAGAATCCCTGCAGATCCATGGCTCCTGACGGACATGCAACGGTACATGCGCCGCAGCCCTGGCAGAGTGCGTTGTTTACCACTGCGATACGGCGGGTCTCACGGATTCCGTGGTCATTGACTTCTTTATCCTCATAGGTGATCGCACCGTATGGGCATACGTTCTCACAGGTGGAGCATCCGTTGCAGAGCAGGATATCTGCCTGTGCGGTACACGGATTGGTCATCAGCTTATCCTTCGCAAGAAGCCCGATCGCCTTCACCGCTGCAGCGCCTGCCTGGGCAACGGTCTCCGGAATATCCTTGGGGCCCTGGCATACGCCGGACAGGAAGATACCCGCTGTGGGAGATTCTACCGGACGCAGCTTGGCATGTGCTTCGGTGAGGAAGTTGTTGGTGTCGATACTTGCGGTCAGCATGGTTGCGATCTTGCGCACATCCGGATTCGGTTCGATGGCTGTTGCCAGAACCACCATATCCGCTTCTTTCAGGATCTGACGGTTGTCCAGAAGGTCAGAGCCCTGAACCAACAGCTTGCCGTCGGGCTGGGGAATGACCTTTCCGACCTGGCCCTTGATGTAATTCACTCCATACTGTTCCACCGCTCTTCTGTAGAACTCGTCAAAGTTCTTGCCCGGTGTACGAACATCGATATAGAATACGGTCACATTCACATCCGGATATTTGTCGCGGATCAGCATCGCATGCTTTGCGGTGTACATACAGCAGATCTTGGAGCAGTACGGCTTTCCTCTGTCGTCGGAACAGCGGCTTCCCACACACTGGATAAATACAATCTCTTTCGGTGCTTTTCCGTCGGAAAGTCTCTCCAGATGGCCGTGGGTCGGTCCAGCCGCGTTCATCACACGCTCTAATTCCAGGGAGGTGATGACGTCTTTGCTCTGGCTGTACGCATACTCGTCATATTTTTCCAGGTTGATGGTGTCAAAGCCGGTGGCAACTACGATAGCGCCGTACTTCTCTGTTACGATCTCATCCTTCTGTTCGTAATCAATAGCTCCTGCCTGGCAAACCTTGGAACAGAGTCCGCATTTGCCGGTCTTGAACTTGATGCAGGCCTCCCGGTCGATCACCGGAACATTCGGGATCGCCTGTGCAAACGGCGTGTAGATCGCGCTTCTTGTATTCAGGCCCCGGTTAAATTCGCTGGGTGCCTTCTTGGACGGACATTTTTCCTGGCAGACGCCGCAGCCCGTACATTTGTCCATATCCACGCTTCTTGCCTTCTTGCGGATGTCTACCGTGAAGTCGCCTACGAAACCGCTCACTTTGTCTACTTCACTGTATGTATAGATCTTGATCTTGTCATGGGCCGCCGCTTCCACCATCTTCGGTGTCAGGATACATGCGGAACAGTCCAGCGTGGGGAATGTCTTGTCCAGCTGTGACATCCTTCCGCCGATGCTGGGTGTCTTCTCCACAATGTCCACTTCATAGCCTGCGTCCGCGATGTCCAGAGCGGTCTGGATTCCTGCGATACCGCCGCCGATCACAAGCGCTCTCTTGGTCACGCGGCTCTCTCCTGCCTGGAGCGGCGCGTTTAAGTTCACCTTCGCAACCGCCGCGCGCATCAGGATGACTGCCTTCTTTGTTCCTTCCTCCATATCCTTGTGAATCCAGGAACAATGCTCACGGATGTTGGCGATCTCCACCATATACGGATTCAGTCCGGCACGCTCCGCTGCCTTTCTGAATGTGGTTTCATGCATACGCGGGGAGCAGGAACATACTACAACTCCTGTCAGCCCTTTTTCATGGATGGCCGCCGCGATCTTCGCCTGTCCCGCCTCGGAACACATATACTGGTAGTCTTCGGCATGGACAACGCCCGGCTCCATCTGTGCCATATCTACGACTTTTTTTACATCTACCGTTGCGGCGATATTGCTTCCGCAGTGGCAGACAAATACTCCTATCCTCTGCACTTAGACCTCACCTCCTATATCTTCTGAATGCACTGACTAATAACTGCTGCGGAAGTTCCGGGTCCAGTAATTCCGGAATTTCGTTTGGCGACAGATAATCCTGGTCTTTCTGACGCACTACGACCTGTCTTGCCGCGTCGATCAGTTTTCCCGGCTTCACATCGCGGGGGCATCTCTCCACACACGCGAAGCAGGAAAGACATTTCCAGAGCGACTTGGAATTTACCAGGCTTTCAATATCTTCATTGACCACATAGGATACAAATTGATGCGGCTTGATATCCATCTCGTTATATGACGGACAGGATGCAGAGCATTTCCCGCATTTCATGCATTTCAACGGATTGACGCCGCTGATCTCCTTGATCAGTTCGGCCTGTTTCTTTTCAGAACTCATGACTTCTGCACCTCCTCCTTTACGCCGAGAGCCTCTGCCAGCAGCTCCGTGAAGTAAACCACCGGGAGCTTCCCGCTGCTCTTGTTTAGATTATACAGACATAACGGACAGGCCGTGATCAGCATCTCCGCGCCGAAGCCTTCCGCGCTGTCCATAATCTTCTCACACATCGTTTTGGACATATCCTTTTCCTTCAGGGAAATGTAGCCGCCGCAGCACTCGTTGCGGTACGGGTAAACCACCGGCTCCGCTCCGATTGCGCGGATAAAGTCTTCAATGATCTTCGGATTCTCCGGATCGTCAAAAGCTAAAAGGCTGCTCGGACGCAGAAGCAGGCATCCATAGTAAGCGCCGATCTTCTTTCCTGTCAGAGGATTGGTCACCTTTTTCTTCAGCTCGTCAAATCCAACCTTATCACGAAGAACCTCTAAGAAATGAAGGACCTCTGTTTCACCTGCATAAGGCTCTTCAAGCTCCATATAGTTGTTTGCCCTGGTACGGATGTCCTCCACGTTCTTCATGTCGTCATTGACACGCTTGATCACATGATGGCATGCGGAACACAGGGTTACAAGACTCTGTCCTTTTACCTTTGCCTCATTCAGGGCGCGGACAGAAGACAGCTTCGTAGCGATCTCGTCAGTACCAAGCGGATAGACGCCGCCGCAGCACTGCCAGTCTTCAATCTCTTCCAGTTCAAATCCCAGTGCTTTTGCCGAAGCCCTTGCATAAGCATCCAGATCCTTTGCCTTTGTTCTCAAAGTGCATCCCGGATAATAACTGTACTTCATAGTTCTCGCTGTCCTTTCTTTATTAAAATTATAATTCAATCTGAGCAATGACTGCTTTCAATGCCTCCGCACTGATTTTGAGTTTTTCTACTTCCTCATCGGTAAGCGTCATCGGAATCTTGCTGTGGATTCCTTTGGGTCCAACCAATGCCAGCGTGCTCAGGCAGACATCTTCAATGCCGTATTCGCCGTGCATCATGGAAGATACGGTAGATACGGATTCAGAAGCAGCCATCAGGATGCTGCATAATTTGCACACGCCTCTTGTTACCGCATAGAAGGTAGCCCCCTTATTTGCAATGATCTTGCCGCCGGATTTCTGTACATATGTAAGCATCGCTTCCTTATCCAGCTTCTCAAAGCCCGGCATCATCTCATAGTAATCGTCTACGTTGACGCCCGCGATCCTTGCCGCTGACCATGGAATAAAGGAGGTATCGCCATGCTCGCCGAATACATATGCATGGATATTTCTCTGTGCAACTTTAAAATGTTCGGAAAGACCGCAGCGAAGACGTGCGGAATCCAGAATTGTTCCGGAACCGATAATCTGATTCTCCGGAAGCCCCGAAATCTTGGTAAATACATAGGTCATGATATCAACCGGATTGCTTACGATGATATAAAGCGCCTTGGGAGCCGCTTTTACAATCTCCGGTGTGATCTGTTTTAAGATATTAACGTTGGTCTGGGTCAGCTCAATTCTTGTCTGTCCTGGTTTACGCGCGATTCCGGAAGTAATGATCACGATATCGGAATCTTTTGCGTCCTCATACTCGCCCGCAACAATAGAAACAGGATCTCTAAAGCATGTTCCCTGCTCGATATCCATCACTTCGCCTTCTACCTTTTCCTTGTTGATGTCGATCATGACGATCTCGGACGCGATGTCCTCTCCAGACAATGTGTACGCAATTGTTGAGCCTACGCTTCCGGCTCCAATGATTGTGATTTTGCTGCTCATGTTTTTTCTCCTTTAACCTATTGTTTTTTACTACAAGTTACTCAGCTGGCAAATCCTGTCGTATTTTGCCATCGCTTTCATAATAATAACACATTGACAATAAATTAACAAGCATTTTTCACTATAAATAATATACAAATTTTTCCTGTTTTTTTCGTCAGTATTCCTTCGCCACCTCCTTCAGATCATACATCCTCTTAAATGTCTCCAGATCCTCCTCATTTTTGATCAGCATCACCTCTTCCCATTGTCCTGTATGAATATTTTTAAAGCCCGCCACCTGCTCTCCTGTACAGATACTGCAGCGCAGGACAGGCTTCTGGTTAGCTCTGTCATATTCCTTCTTTACCGGCTGCTTTTTGCGAAACATGTTTAACATTTGTTCTGCAGTCTCCCCTTTCCCTTTGTCCTGCTTTTTAAGTTATGATGCTTACAGGCGCCTCATTCCTTTTTGTCTTGATTTTATGCTTTATCTGATTTTCCTGAAATACTCCTCCAGAATCCCTTTGATATAATAGTATCGTCTGGCATAGGAGTTTTCCACCCGGATCAGTTCAAATCCATGCGTTCTGCAGACTTCTGTCTTCTGCCTGTCCCTCTGCTTTACCAGCGATTCATCTTGGTGTTCTTTTCCGTCCAGTTCAATAGCCAGGATCGGCTTTTCCCCGCCGCCGTATTCCTTTTCATATATTACAAAATCAAACCTTTCATTATAAAACAGTCCTTCCCCTGTGTGTCCGTCACGGAATACCTGTGAAATGTCTACTTCATTTTCCACCTTACACTTCCGCCCGTTGTTGAGGATATTTCCAAGGGCATGATTGAGGCTGACCAGAAAATCCGCCTCGATCTGCGCGCTGTAAGGCTTGATGCCCAAAGCGCGGGAGTGCACTTCATCCGGGGAGACACGGCAGAGTCCTTTGCTGCTCACATACCGGGCCAGCTCGTACATATCGTCCTTCTCCGCCTCGTCATGGAGGCGTTCCAGATTCTTTGTGCTGGAAAACAGGACCAGCTTTTCCCTTGCCCGGGAAGTGGCTACGTTGATCAGCTCCCGGTTATTTTTCAGCCACCCGTAGGTTTTCTCCGACATCTGATCCGTTACCGCTGTGGAAAATAAGATGATATCTTTCTCATCTCCCTGAAACGCATGGACCGTACCGCAGGACACATCCTGAATCCCCTTGTCTTTGAGCATCCGGCTGATGCATTCTTTCTGGTTGGCAAAGGGCGTGATGATCCCGATCTTTTTATCCCGGTTGTCCATCACGTACCGGACGATCTGCTCCGCCTCCCGGGGAGCCGCGTTTTTCAGTTCCGTCTCATTGCCCTTGACATCCACATAGACGAGGGGCTGTTCCGGCTTCTCCCGGCTCTCGATCTTCAATCTGCTGTTGTAATATTTTATGTTGTTGAACTCAATGATCGATCTGCAGCATCGGTAGTGATGCCGCAGAAGAATTTCCTCGCTGACAGCGTCATTTGCCAGGAATGTCTTGTAAATGGAATTTTCCAGATAATCGTATTCCTGCGGAATCTGGTAACGCTGCTTGAGGATCTCATTGTCTTTACTGTCCAGAAGGATCACCGGATTCAGCTGCTGAGGATCTCCCACCAGCATCAGGTTCTTTCCCCGGATGACAGGAAGCAGGGACATGGCCGTGCTGCACTGACTGGCCTCATCTATGATGGTCAGGTCAAAATGTGCCTCCGGGCTTCCGATCCGGTGGGATGAGATACAGGAGGTGGCAACCACAGGGAAAATGCGCAGGAATTTTTTTACATTTTCTGTCTCATTCAGATAACTGTGAAATGCTTTTACCTTCTCGTTCTCGTCATCCAACTCCAGGATATGACGCAGATCCTCGTTTTTGGGTTCACCCAGACGTTTGAGATATTTGATGGAGGTGAAATTCAGGTATTTTTTAAATTCCGCTTCATCGTCATCCAAAAGTGAGAGCGCCTGTTCATTGGTGATCTCGCCGATCTCCTGCAGTTCCCGGCGTATTTCTTCCAATTGCCTTCCCTGCAGGTCAGTCTGGAAAGTCAGATGCTGTGTGCTGCCGAGCAGACACTCGATCGCCTCCTGTTTTTCCCTCAGCGCCAACGTATTCTCATATTTTTTCAAAAGCTCTGTCAGTTTTCTGGCGCGGTTGATCTTATTGTCTTTATTTTTTTCCAGCGTTCCCTCAAAAACCGGCTTGTCTTTGATCCGTTCATACTGTTCCCGGATATCGAGAAGCGCCTGCTTTACAAGGTTTGTATTTCCCAGGCGGATCACCGGGAAGGGGATATCTTCTCCCTGTTTGTAGGGAATGGACCGGAGTTTTTCCACCACCGTATCAATGGGGTGGTTGTTGTAGGATGCCAGAAGCACTGTTTTTTCATTAAAAAATGCCGTGATGATGCTGTTGATGATCGTGTGTGACTTTCCGGTGCCGGGCGGGCCCTGGACATAGGTGACCGGATATTTCACAGCATTGTGGATCGCAAGAAGCTGATCCAGATTGGCCCGGTGTTCCAAAAGCGCCAGCGGATAATCCTTCCTCCGCTTGGGTTTGCTCAGAAGCTTTCCGAAAAAAGCTTTAACGGGCTGAGTCTCTTTTCCTTCCTCCAGGCTTTTGATGACCGCTTCATACTCCTTGTTCAGATCCACCTTGATATCTCTTGCAAGGGCGATGATATAGGGACGGTCATCGATCCCCTGCTTAAGCGAATTATAATGTGTGATCCGGTCTTTGATCGTCTCCCTGTGCCGGGTAAATTCCGCAAGCAGGTCATAATCTGCCGGATCCATATATTTCCGGATGCTTTCCTTCTCTCCGTTGACAGTAAATTCCCGGCTGATCGTAATCTCTCTGTCCGGCTGGAGGACACGCCGCTTCACATCCAGATACAGCTTCCGGTACGCAAGAACATACAGCGCTTCTCTCTGGCTGCTCCGGCCCTTGACCAGGATGCTCAATTCATTCATGACCATCTGTCGGTACTGCCAGCTTTTATGCTTCTCCGGCCGTGTACTCTCGTCCTGGAACTGCCGGACCAGCTGCCGGAACTGCTCCTTGTCCAGGGGATATTCTCCATTTTTGAAAGAGCTGCCGTCCAGGTGTTCAAGCAGGGAATACTCACACTGGTAAGGCTGGGTATCCAGACGGTTGCAGTCGATCAGGTAATTGAGGATCTTCAGGTTCACAGTCTGCCCGAAAAGGGGTTCGTATTTTTCCGGATTCCGTTCGATGTCCTCCACAAGCTGTTCTTCGATCTTATAGGTGGAAGCCTCCACCACCGCGGCAGACAGGATGGAGTCTATATAAATGAAATCGTACCGCTCCACGGTATGCATCATTAGGTGAAAGCCTTCCACACTGAGGCTGCGTTTCCTGACGTCAATCCCGTGGATAGCGATCCAGTAGTTTGTGATCTGGTCTCTCTGGTTTTTATATTCTATGCTGAGCCATTTTCCCTCATGTATTGCTTTGAAAATATTCTGAGCGATCCTGTCCATACCGTCTGCTCCCGCACTCTGCGCAAAATAAGTAAAAAAATCTGTGACTATTGTACCATGTCACGCGCAATTTGAAAATACTTTTCCTGATTGGGTTTACACTTTTTTATACTATGTAGTACGACATGAAAATTCACAATTCTTTAATGGCATTTTTTTTAATGCTTAGGCAATCATCAGGTTATTCCTGTCGATTTAATTAAGGCGGTGGGGATAAGCGAAATCTCGATAAAAGAATTAACTTACCGTCAAAAGAACCTGTGACAACGGGAATCTAAAAATCACCTTGAAGATGAATGCAGAAGAGACCACATCTCCTGATCAGGAAAGATGTGGTCTTGTACGTTCTGGAAAATCTTCCGGATTTGATACTTTATGCGGCATTTTCCATGCGCTCATGCTGGCCTCCCATTCATAACCGGCTCCGCAACATGGGTCTTGAAGAACTGGATCAATGGTCCGTTCAGCAGTGCGTTGCAGATCGTGCCGATCCCAATGATGAGCCACAGGTCTCCATGAGACATGAGGCAGAATACAACACCGATCACAACTACCGTAACATCACTCATGACGCGGGCATTCTGGAAGGGAATCTTACCACGGGTCACATTTTCGATAATCACCGCTACACTGTCATAAGGAGCGATCCCCATCTCCGCCACCATATAAAACGCCACGCCCATCCCCGCGAAAATGCTGCCGATGATCAGAGCCAGGATCCGAAGCGGCAGCGTCATCTCTACTTTCAGGATGTCCTGGAACAGCCAGCATATGAAGTCTGCCAGATAACCGACACAGACCATATTGACGATAGTGCCCGCCCCTATGCACTGCTTTGCTTTAAAAAACACAACCACCAGTATCGCCGCATTCATGATCAGCTGCCATGTGCCGAAGGTCATGTGCAGAAATCCGCTGATCCCCAGGTTCATACAGGTAAATGCATCCACCCCGAAAGCACTGAGCCGGTAGGCGCCGACGCAGACCCCAATAAACAGGATGCCGGTCACCATCATGATGCAGCGTTTGAGAAAAGGTTTGTTTTGCGTATCCATTCGAATAACCCCCTGTAAATAATTTCCAGCTGTGCGGTTGCGATTCGATAGGTCATTTTCATGCAATTTATTACAATGAAAATGACCTGTCGAATCAGCAACCCACTTATTAATGAGCAAAAAGCGGCTGCGTTAGCAGACGTAAGAGTGCGTCAGCACGGTTTTTGCGAATGGATAAGTGGGTTGGACGCTCCAAGGAGCATCCAACCGCACAGCTGGAATAATTTTTAAAAAATCCGGAACAGCAGACAGGTCGATGGTCTGTTATTCCAGATCTGCCGATTTCCGTATTATATAGCCTTAAATATAAAAAGTCTGGAATCAAAGTCGCCGTAGTCCGCATTCGAATCTTCCACCTGGCCGGATAACGCATCTGACGTGATCAGGCCCAGATTCATCAGTTCATCGCCGTAATAGGACTGTCCTGTTTCCTGATTCCGGTAGCAAAGCTCCGGATCCAGCCCCTGAAGCCGGATCCTCGCATAGGGCAGGTTTACGCCGCAGAGCACACGGTACCATCCGACAACCGCCTGTCTCTTGTCTTCACTGACCGCCATCCAGCAGGTAATGTTACCCTCAAAAGGACTGGACAGGCGGTAAAACGTGCCGAACTGCAGCACTTCCCTGTATTCCTTCATAAATGCGATCTGATGCTTCACCTCTTCCTGTTCCTGTTCCGTCAGATGGTTCAGGTCCAGTTCATAGCCGAAGGTGCCGAAGTAAGCGACATTTGCCCGTGTATGCAGCGGTGTCCTGCGGAACACCTGATGATTCGGGATGACCGATACGTGGCTTCCAATGCTGCTGACAGGATAGCAATAGGTGGTGCCGTATTGGATCTTTAAGCGTTCGACCGCATCGGAATCATCGCTTGCCCAGCCCTGGGGCGCGTAATAAAGCATTCCCGGGTCAAACCGCCCGCCGCCGCTTGCGCAGGATTCGAAAAGCACATGCGGGAACTCAGAAGTCAGCCTCTCGTATAAGTCGTAGACTCCCAGGATATAACGGTGGAACACCTCCCCCTGACGGTCGGCCGGGAGCGCTGCGGAATAGCATTCCGTGATGCTCCGGTTCATATCCCATTTGATATATGAGACCTTTGCCTCCCGTAGGATCTTTGCCATCATTTCATAGATGCAGTCTACGATCTCCTTCCGAGAAAAATCAAGTACAAACTGGTTGCGCCCATGGGATGCCCTTCTTTCCGGCGTCTCCAGAATCCAGTCCGGATGCGCCCGGTAAAGGTCGGAATCTTTATTCACCATCTCTGGCTCGAACCAGAGCCCAAACTTCATTCCCAGGTCTTCGATGCGCTCTGACAGCCCGGTAATGCCGTTTGCCAGGCGCTCCCGATTGGCGGTCCAGTCGCCCAGTCCGGCATGGTCGCTGCTGCGCTCACCGAACCAGCCGTCATCCAGAACAAATAATTCCACGCCGCATTCCTTTGCTTTGGACGCGATCTCAACCAGCCTGTCCTCTGTAAAATCAAAATATGTCGCTTCCCAGTTGTTATTCAGGATCGGCCTTGGACGGTCCCGCCAGTAACCTCTTGCCAGACGTTTCTGGTAGAGCTTGTGGAAGGTCTGGCTCATACGGTTTAACCCGGCATCCGAATAAACCATCACAGCTTCGGGAGTCTGAAATTCTTCTCCCGGTTCCAGCTTCCAGTCAAAGCTGTCAGGATGGATTCCCAGCATCACCCGGGTCGTGTCATGGGTATCTACCTCCGCCTGCGCCAGGAAATTGCCGCTGTAGATCAGGCTGAATCCAATAGCCTCTCCCTGAGATTCATTGGTGTCTGGACGTTTCAGCACGATAAACGGATTGTGCTCATGGGAGGAATGTCCTCTTCTGCTATCCACCGCCTGGATGCCCTGTTCCAGTCTCCGTACCTTTAAATGGCGCTCCCGAGCCCATGCGCCTGAGAACTGGAGCCATTCGTAATCGCAGTCCGGCAGATCCATGCACAGGCTCATGGCAGTCAGCAGATGTACATCTTTGCTTCCATGATTGGTCAGCTTCGCGCTCCGCGTCAGGATTCCGCCTCCCGCAAACATCGTATAGAAAAGCTGTAGCGTGATCTCCGTTACCGGGTCCTTCAAAACCAGTGTCAGAGTTTCCGCTTCACCGTCCTCCTCTGTATAGGTGGCCGGAAGTCCTGCGAGCTTCGGTTTTCCGGCAGTAATCGCATGGCTCTGATAACGGAAATCCGAAAGGCGGCTGCCGTTTTCCTGAAGGATCTCCACTGCCGGATGCCGGTAATCCGTCGTACCGTATACGCCGTATTCCTGCCTCACATGCTCCAGGGAAAACGACCTGTCTCCTTCGAATACGTAAGAGGTCATGGGGCGGTAGCCGGTTTCCAGAAGATAGGAAAAGTCTTCCTTATGATGGATCCGCTTGCCGAAATACAGCTGGCCCATCTGTTCATTGGGAAGGACCGTCATGATATAGCTGATCTCGTTGTTGAATAAATGAAAGGTACGTGTGCGTTCGCAAAATAATATGCTCATAGAACCCTCCTCCTGGTATAATATAATAACAAATTACTGTGCTCTCCAAGACAGCTTCAAAAACCTGCTGCCCTGGAGATATTTTTCTTCCAAAATGCCGGATTGTCAATTCACATTCTGCTGAATTGCATGCATTTCATTGACTTTACGTGTCACTTCTGCCATTTTCTCACCCTTTAAGGTGTAGAACGTTTTGTAGATAAAGAAACTCAATACTGCCAGTGCGATCGGGATCACGATCATCAGAACCCTGATGCCGGTGATCGTTCCAAGGCTCTGCGCCTCTGCCTTTGCATTGTAGCCTACAATCTGCAGGCCCACGCCGGTCAGACCGCCTGCCGCTGCCATGGCAGCCTTCATCAGAAAGGTCTGCGCAGAACAGGTCACGCTTTCATTCCTGACACCAAATTTCACTTCCCCGTAATCGATCACATCTGCCATGCAGCAGGTGGTCACACCCAGAGATAAGCCGGAGCCGAAGAACATCAGTCCGCAGCACAGGATCACAGCTGCCTTGCTCTGAGGAGCGATAAATCCCATCAGCCCCAGCGTGGCAAGCCCAAGGATCACAAGTCCGCATGCAAGGGCATATACCTTTTCACGGCTGATCTTTTCCGCAATCTTCGGGAAGCAGATCAGGCCCAGCATTTCCGCAATAATAGCAAATCCAAAGATGGAGTACAGGTATTCATTTCCGCAGACATTTTTGAAATAATATACGGCAAAGCCTTTTGCAATCTGTGTACAGAGGTTGAAGGTCAGCAGCAGTCCGATAAACGCAAGGAGCTGGTCATTCTTTACGATCACGTTCAACGCCTGTTTCAGACTGGTCTTCTCAGCCTTTGCATTCAGTGTGGATTCTTCTTTTACATTGAATACGGTAATGCCGATGGTCAGGATGAATACCACTGCGATGGCCACTGCAAACATAGTAAACCCCTGCTCCGCATAAAGATTTTTATTTCCTGCCATGCGGTTGAAGCCATTGATGATATACAGACCGAATGTGGCAACTGTAAAGCCTGCAAGGCTTGCGAAGAAACGCGGGATAACGGACACCTTTTCACGTTCACGGGGATCGTTGGTCAGGTTCGGAAGCCAGGACCAGTAGGGTACATCCATAATGGTGTAAGTCATGCCGTACAGGATATACATCACCGAAACATAGACGTACAGGGATGTTCCGGTCAACCCGCAGCTTGTAAACAGGAAGATAAATACCACGGAATTCAGCAGGGTTCCAACAATCAGCCAGATACGGAATTTGCCGTATCTGGACCGGGTGTTATCTACGATCATGCCCATCATCGGATCATTGACTGCATCCCAGATCCGGGCTACAAAGAACAGTGCCCCGACAAATCCCGGCGCCAGATATAAGGTGTCTGTAAAATACAGCATCAGAAAAGATCCTACCAGATTTACGATCGCGTCTTTTCCAATCGCACCGATTCCGAAACAATATTTTTCTCTTGCAGAAACATGCTTGTATTGGGGTTTCTGCGTCTGTGCATTTGTATTACTCATAAGTTCTTCCTCCAAATTCTTTTCTTGATTCGGACGAAAGAAGCTGCGCAATTTCTTCGTTCCTTGTAAGTCTATTATATATGGAGGCCGGACAAGTAAGTAGGCACATTTGTTTAGAAAAACAGTGAAAATGATGTTACAGTTCGCGGCCGACCGTGAACTGTAACAAAATGATGACACCGCTTTCCACTGTTTTAGCACGCATCTGCAGAGTATTCTCGGATTACAGCAGAAGAGTCATAATTTCCCCAGGATATCCTGATTCGTCTGAAGATGTTCGTTGGCATCCTTACGGTTTTTCTTCCGGAACTGTGCGGGAGTAATCCCTCTTTTCAGCTTAAATGCTTTTCCGAATACAAGCGGATCCCGATATCCGCAGGACAGCGCCACTCCTCCTACCGGAAGGTCTGTCAGGGAAAGCAGCTCTGCCGCACGGGTGATCCGGTAATTGACCAGATAATCCTGAGGAGACATATCCATGCGCTGCCGGAACAGCCTGTACAGATAACTCCGGTCAATGCAGACATAATTCGCGATATCAGACACTTTGATGCTGTTGGAATAGTTGTTGTGGATATACTCAAGCGCCCTGCGGATATACATATTTTCTTCATTCGCGACCACAGATGGAACAATATCGATATCCTGCGACAGTATAGAAAAAAAGGAAAACAGAAGGCTCTCCAGCAGAAACTGGTTCGTTGTGCTGGAGGTATTGTTTTTCAGCATAGTGATCACCAGCTGCTTCAATTCGTCCCCATGTCCGGACCGGAAAATCAGCTGGCGGCTGTTGAGGCCGATGTCTTTCAGATATTCCTGCGCCTGGCTGCCGTTAAAGCCAACCCAGAGGTAGGTCCACGGTTCCTCCTGATCCGCCTGATAGAAGGTCTGAACCTCCGGTTCGATCAGAAAGCCCTGCCCGGCCTGCAGTTCATACTGGGTATCCTCTACATAATACCTGCCTTTTCCTTCCAGGATGTAGTGGAGAATATAGTTGGGGCGGACGGCAGGACCGAAGCTGTGCAGGGGTTCGCATTTTGCGTAGCCGCAGAAGCAGAGATAAAGGTCTTGAAACTTATGGTCAGACAGTTGCAATACATATGCATTTTCCATTTCGGTATACTCCTTTTTGAAATCAGGCTTTGGAGCGTCTTTGATATCATAGCGTGTAATTTAGAATTTGTACAGCGCAAAATCAACTATTTTCACACTAAAGGATTTGTGCTAAAATGAGAAAAATATAATTCCGATTTTTGGGAAAGGAAGGTTGATATGAAAAAGATAGGCTTCGGGATTTCCATATTGCTTTTTGCGCTTGTATTGCATGTTTGCTCATCCGGGCTGGACGCAATCACACTTTCATTAGGAGTTGTCGGTTTTCTGTTTTCATTCCTCGGCTTTTTGGAAAAATAAAAGCGGAGCTGTCAAAGAATAATTTTCTTTGCGCAGCTCCGTATTTATATCTTTATTTTACGGCATTACTGCTCCACGCCGAAGTGCTCGAATAATATCCGCTCCGCCTCCGCGCTCCACAGCCCCCGGTTCTTTTTGCACACTTCGTCCAGCTTTTTGAACAGCGGATCACTTTCTCCCAGCTTTCCAAAGTCCTCAATCGCCGTCAGCGGCATATCGAACTGTGTATAAGTCAGCTTCTTTCCACCCGGAATCTTGGGCAGGTTCAGAGTTGCATCCGCGATGCTGTCAATGCCGCCCACGTGGGTCACCATCACAGCCGGTTCGATCTTTCCTTTCGCGGCCAGGTCATTCGCCTCGATCAGGTCGTCGTTATTTCCCCCGGTCGTTCCCATGATATGCGCGCTTGTATAGTGTACATTATACAGGTTGATCTCCCCCTTGAACTGGTTGTCCGTGGGGCCTGCGAAGAAGTTCATGCAGCCGTCAAATGCCAGGAGCTGGTCGCCCATCTCCGCCACCTTACGGTTGGGGATATATACAAACACATCATCATAACCCTTTCCGCCTGTGATCGCCCGCAGACCTTCCACCGGATCTTCCATCTTCGCCGTATTCACATAGAGGAGCTCTACTCCGTTTTCCGCCGCCTTGCTTTCCGGGATCACTTCCCTTGCGCGCTCGATCTTAGCATCGTCAATGTCCGTCACCACGATCCGCTTCGGCCTGTTTTCAATCTGGATTCCGTAGCTCACCGCCCCCAGTCCCATGGGGCCGCAGCCGCCCAGGATGATGATGTCGCCATCCGGTTTCGTACCCACCGCCAGATCATGGTTCCTCTTGTTGGTGTGGTAATTTCCATGGTAGCCTCCGATGATGCAGCTCATGGGCTCACCCAGAGACGCTTCGAAAAAGCTGTCTCCCTCGTAGGGCATCAGGCATCCCAGCTCCATCACCTCGTGAGGGATGATGCAGTAGGTACATGCCCCTCCGAAGAATTCATAAGAATATCCGGGGGAAGCCAGACTTCCTTTATAATTCAGCGCCGGCTGCTGAGCGAACTTCATGCCCGGCTTGAACTGGTCTTTCCACTTCTCTCCCACTTCCACGATCACACCCGCAAATTCATGTCCGATGATAACCGGATTGGTGTCGATATTTTGGGGGGCGCGCTTGTGCTTCTTGCCCTGCTCCGCAAGCTTATAGGTAGACATACAGATACTGTCGCTCATGACCTTCACCAGGATCTCATCCTCCCTGATCTCCGGCAATTCAAATTCCTCCAATCTCAGGTCTCTCGTTCCATACATTCTGACTGCTCTTGTCTTCATTTTTGCTCACTCCTCATTGATTCAAATTTATTGTACACTTTCAATCTTCACCTGCATTTTCAGCTCTTCCACCAGTTCCTTCGCCGGAGGCTTCGTTCCGATCGTCGTAACCGCTCCTGCCGATGCCGCCATACACAACCTGACGGTTTCCTCGTCTCCCAGCTTCTGATCCCATGCATACGCCAGCGCCGCCACCATCGCGTCTCCCGCGCCTACCGTAGAATGCGCCTTCACCGGAAGGGCCGGGCAGACCGCTTCATATCCGCCTCGCACGAACATTGCGCCACTCTTCCCCATGGAGACTGCCGCCGTATGGATTCCCTTTTTCATCAGCTTCCGGGTCATTTCCAGGAGTTCCTTCCCTGACGCGCGGTAATCAATTCTTGCATATTCTTCCAGTTCCACACGGTTCGGCTTGATGATATCCGGGCCTGCCTCCAGAGACAGGCGGAACACCTCGCCGTCCGCGTCCATCAGAACCTGGGAGCCTTTTTCATGAGCCATCCTGATGATCTTTTCATAAATGTCCTTGCCCACGCCGCCCGGAATACTGCCGGAAAGTACGATCAACGTATTCACTCCTGCATAGTTTTCCAGTTTATTCATTAATTTCCCTATCTGTTCTTCTGAAATGGCCGGCCCCGGCTCATTCAGCTCAGTGACTGCTCCGTTTTCTTCAAACACCTTGGTATTGGTTCTTGTCTCCCCGTCTACCCAGATAAAATCGTGCATGATCTTCCGCGCGTCCAGCACATTTTCTATAGTCCTTCCGGCATTCCCTCCCAGAAAACCGGTAGCGATGCTTTCGCCGCCCAGCTCATGGATCGTCTTGGATACATTGATCCCCTTGCCGCCCGCATCATACTCCACCTTCCGGATCCGGTTCAGACCGCCGGGCTTGAGCGTGTCGATCTCCACCGTCTTGTCAATAGCCGGGTTCATCGTGACTGTTATGATCATCCTTCTCTACTCCTTTCCGGAAAGAATCTGGTACAGCGTATCCGCGTCGCATGTCTTGATCTGTTCCGCGGTCGCATCATCCAACATCTTCTCTGCGATGGATGACAGGATATCCATATGCTCCTCGCCCACGCCGGCAATTCCGATCACGACCTTCACCTCTTCCCCGTCCCAGTCCACGCTGTCCCGGAATGTCATCACGGCGATCCCGGATGCCTTGATCTGGTCCTTTACGGCTTCGATTCCATGGGGAAGCGCAAGTCCGTTTCCCATAAATGTGGAAAACGTTTTTTCTCTTTCCACCATCCCGTCTACATACGGCTGCTCCACATATCCGGAATCCGCCAGCATCTGCCCCACCTTGCGGATGATGTTCTCCTTTGTATCGGGTTCGCAGTTTACATGTACGTTTTCACGGTACAGTAATTCCTTTTTTTCTTTTTTTTCTTTTTTTTCTTCCTTTTTCTTAAAAAACATATTGACCACCTGTGTCCTCTCTATCTCTTTTCATTTTCCCGGAGGATTTGTTCCTTGTGTCCTTATTATATGCCCCGGAAACATCTCTTTTCAACAAATAGAAAATGGGATTTGGCACTATCCGATAGCGCCAGAACCGCTATTTTACTGGCCGGATGCCTTGCAGCAATGCGCAAAGGCACCTTGAACAGTAACAGTGCGGTCACATATCACACCTTCGCCAGATATCGGTTGAAATATTCCTTCAGATACCTGGAAAGCAGCTCCCGGATCTCCTCCTTGTCCCCCCGTGCCAGTACTTCCAGAAATTCGTATTCTTCGATCAGCATGCTGCTGATATATCCCATGATCTCGTTATTGATCTGTCCATTCCCGTCAATCGGCACCAGCATAATGATCACAGTCCGAATTCCCTTAAAATATGGATCCTGAAATGCTTCCAGATCTTTCGTCATACAGACCGCAAACTCCGGCCGCAGCACGCCCTTTGTCCGGGTATGCAGAAGCGCGAACCCAAATTCCGCAAAGACCTGGGAGGAAATCCGTTCCCGGCGCATCAGGTCTTCCTGGATCTGTCCGCTGCGGTCCGAATAGGGGGACATTTTTTCCCCTACCGCAATCAAAAGCTCCTCAAAGGTAATGTCATTGTCTACCTTAAAAAATTCCATATTTTTCAGAATCGTCTTGATCTGTACGGCAACCAGATTGATCTCCTCCAGCTTCACGGAAAACTCATTTTCCTCTTTGTGCTTTTCCGGCATTCTCTCATACCGCAGGATCATTTCCCGTACTTCTTCCATGTTCTCCTTATTCAAAAGCGGATTCACGGAAACGACCGGGATATCCTGGGGGTCCATGGGAATCGTGGAAATCAGAAAATCTGTTTTTCCGATGATGTACGGCGTAATATCATTTTTTCCGTATGCCGTCAGGACCATCCGATCCTTATAGGTTTTCTCCAGCTTGGACACCATCAGACGGGAGATCCCGATCCCGCTGGAGCAGATCACTCCCGCATGGACCTTCCGTATATTTTCCCTGCGTCCCTCCAGGCGGAATACCGCAGCGCCGAAATGTACCGTCAGAAAACCAATCTCCTCTTCCGGCACCTCCCGCTGCGTCTTCTTCTCCAGAACCGCCGCCACATGAACACATTTCCGGTAAATCTCCGGGTAGCTCTCCCGGATCTCCGCAAGCATGGGATTCTGAATATGCATTCCATATATGATCCGGATCAGGGTCGGCTGCAGATGCGCCAAAAGCCCCTGGATAAATTCCTCGTCCTGTTTGAGCAGGCATGCCTGCACTGGGTCAAAGGCATCAATCATCTCATTGACCAGATACTGCAGCTCCCGGTTTTCAATCGTCAGGGCTTCCCCGGCATTCCACCGTATCCGCTCATGCTTGGCACCCTTGATATGCAGGCAGATGTAGGAAATCTCCATCGTCGGAAAGCGGATTCCGAATTCCTCTTCCAGCTCCGCCGCGATCTCCTCCGACAGAAGGTAATCCTCATCTCGTTCAAGCTGTTCCCCCCAGCTGCTGCCCGGCTCGATCGTCTCATCCTTGAGGATCCGGTCAATGGCAATGGTAATATGGATCACGAGCCCCACATAGGAATTTTCCGTCAGGGACTTTACCTGGAGATGATCCATCCCTGCAATACAGCGGATCACACGTTTCAGTACATCGTTGTTCAGCACCTGCCCGATCTCGCTTTTCAGCAGAAGATCCTGCGGATCCAGCACCGTGGTTTCCTCCTCATAGGCTTCCCGCAGTACCTTCGTATCTATATTTTCTTCAATAAACGCGCGGATCGCCCTGCGGTAATCCTCCTCGCTTCCATTGGTTTCGATCCCGCTTCCCGGCTTCCGGCTGATCTGCAGGCCATACCCGGTCAGCCAGCTTTCCACAGCTTCCAGGTCCGCGCTGACCGTAGCCTCACTGACACCGAACTGGCTGCTGTAATAATACAGCTTTTTCAGCCCCTTTTCTCTCAGCAGTTCCAGGACGAGCCGCTTCCGCCGCTCCTCCCGGTTGCTCACATCATAAGGATTTCCCTGGCTGAGTTCGGCAAGAAGACGCTTCTTTTCCTCCTTGCTGCCTTCCAGCCAGACGCCCACGCCAGTCTTTGACGAAAAACGGACTTCATACGCTTTCAGCGTACTTTCCATATATTCCAGTTCTCTTTGAGCCGTCCGTTTGCTCACTCCGATCTGCTCCGCCAGGAGCTTCACAGAAATGGGTCTTTCCTCCTGAAGCAGTACCAGCAGGATCTGTCTCATACGAGCCGAAATATCCATAGCCCCTCCCCTTCTTTTGTATAGAAAAGCTGCCAGTGACAGGCTTTCTGTATTATCCTTGATTCCTCTTCTTCAGATCTTCCACCAGGACATCATATTCCGGTGCCGCCAGGAAATTTGTGATCAGAACCCGCTCCGCATTGGGATTGCTGCGCTCCGCGCGTTCTCCCAGCTCCTGGTGCGTCACTACAATCTGTACGTCGGCCGGAATACTGGACACCGGTGTATGTATGACCTCAATCCCTTCCAGTCCGGCTGCCGCAATCTTCTTTTTCAGTACGGTTGCTCCCATGGCGCTGGAGCCCATTCCCGCATCGCAGGCAAACGCGATCTTGCGGATCTTTCCCTGTCCCTTTGCAGGCTCTCCCGCCGCGCTGCTGTCATCCTTGATTCCCTTTGCCTGTTTTTTCATAGCATCCTTTTTCTGCTGCGCTTCTTCCAGAGACGTATCTTTTCCCATGAATTTCAAAAGTGGAACCGCGATCACAAAGGAAACCGCCGCCGCTGCCAGCACGCCCAGGAACAGCCCCACGTAACAATGCCGCTCCGCCATCATCACCAGTGCCAGGATACTGCCCGGTGAAGCAGGCGCCGTCAGTCCCACGCCCATCAGGTTGAAGGTAAACACTCCGGCTGCCCCGCCTGCGATCGTTGCAAGGAGGAGCAGGGGATTCATGAGGATATATGGGAAATAGATCTCATGGATCCCCCCGAAAAAATGAATGATCACCGCACCGGGCGCTGAGCTCTTCGCATTTCCTTTTCCGGCAATACAGTAAGCCAGCAGGACACCCAACCCGGGACCCGGATTGGCTTCTAACAGGAAGAAGATGGATTTGCCCATTTCCTCCACCTGCTGAATCCCCATCGGAGACAGGATTCCATGGTTGATCGCGTTATTTAAAAAGAGGACCTTGGCCGGTTCGATAAACAGGCTGGTAAGCGGAAGAATGCCATGTTTTACAAAGAAGCCGACCCCGATACCCATCCACTCGTTCAAAGTGCTGACCAGCGGCGTCACGCCGTACATGGCAAGAACCGCAAGAACCGCGCCGATGATCCCCAGTGAGAAGTTATTGACCAGCATCTCAAATCCGGCTTTTACATGATTTTCCATCAGCTTGTCGAATTTTTTGATCACCCATGCAGAAAGAGGGCCTACCACCATTGCTCCGATAAACATGGGAACATCCGAACCCACGATCACACCCATGGTCGCAATGGCGCCGATCACTCCGCCCCGCTGTCCCGCGACCACATTTCCTCCCGTATATGCGATCAGCAGGGGCAGCAGCACGGATGACATGGGGCTGACCAGCTGCGCGATCCGTTCGTTGGGCATCCAGCCCGTCTCGATAAATAACGCGGTAATCAGTCCCCAGGCAATAAAAGCTCCGATATTGGGCATGACCATGCCGCTTAGGGATCTTCCAAATAACTGTACTTTTTCTTTCATAAATTCCACACCTCATTTTCTTTTGGTATTCAGAAGTGCGATCGGCCAATCACGTTTTCTTCATCGTATGTTTATTATAAACTTGGCCTGTCTTTTATTTCAACAAATAGAAAAACAAATTTGGCATCATCCGTTAGTGCCAAATAGATCATCCTCCCCAAAATGCAGGAAACCGTCATCAAAGATATCTTGTCCTTCCCTGATATACCAAAAAGCACCTGCCGCACCGGAGTTCTCTCCTCCGGCGTGGCAGGCGCCTTTTTATTTTTCATAGATATTCATCCTGTATAAACATGTTCCACATATCCGGTAATCCGGTTTCCCAGACCATAGACCACATTGCTGATCACATATTCGCCGTCATTAATAAAGACCTCGATCAGATTCGGTTCCACAAATATATCCAAACCGCAGTGTTCCAGACTTGTCGGCGTGCCGCACACCGCTGCCCGGCCATCTGTCCCGGCAAATACCCGGCTGCGGTCCGTTTTCACAGATCCATTTTCAACCCAGATCCTGTACCCTCCGATTTCCAGATATTCCCCTTCCGACAGCGTTGTTTTGATACGGCAGGGCATACCCGGATCCATATGCCTCTTATCTTCCTTTTCTGCGGAAAAATATTTTTCCACCTCCGGATGGATTCTGAAATAAATATGCTCCTCTGCGATCTCCACGACCCTCGGGAGGCTCATCATCCCGTTCCAGTCTTTTTTTCCTTCCTCCTTTACGGCCTCCGGCATCCTCATCCAGCCGATCAGCACTCTTCTTCCCTCCCGGTCCACATTGGTCTGAGGAGCGTACAGATCCATACCATAATCCACATATTGAAATTCTGAGGATATTTCCATGGTGCATGTACGGCTGTCAAACTCTGCCAGTGCGGTGACCGACTGGTGTTCATATCCGTTCTCCGCGTCCTCCGTATACATTGCGGACCCGACAAACACATATCTGTCTCCCAGCCGGAATAAATCCGGACATTCCAGGATCCTGCCGAAGCTTGGGTTCCTATACTGCGCGGCATACTGCCAGTGTTCCCCGTCCCTGCTCCGGAAAAACACGGCGCGGCCTTCCTTTTCCCTAAACGTACTGCCCAGGACCATATAATAACTTCCGCTGTCATACCATACTTTTGGATCGCGCGTATGTCCCGCGTCAGCAATCTGTTCATCCCGGATCACCGGAATGATCTGTCTTTTCCCATTCCAATTGTCAAATTGAAATCCATCCTCAGAAACCATCACTGCCTGGCTTGTTTCGTAGACGTCCTGCACCGGGATATGGATATTTTCTTCCTCTTCTTCCAGATACCGCACTGCGGAATAATAGAGGTACAGCCTGCCGTCTTTCTCCAGCGCGCTTCCGGAAAATACTCCGTTGCTGTCATATCTTTTAGTCGGGAATACCGCAATATCCAGATGCTCCCAATGCACCAAATCTTCACTTACCGCATGCCCCCAATGCATGGTTCCCCATACGGGCGCATAGGGGAAGCACTGGTAAAACAGGTGATACCTTCCCTGGTAATAAATAAATCCGTTTGGATCATTTATCCAATTTCCAGGCGCTTTTAAATGCAATATATTTTTCACATGCTTCCCCTTTCCTGCTGTTATTTTAAAAAGCTCTTATTTTACAGCTCCTGCTACCACGCCATTGATGATCTGTTTCTGCAATACTACATACAAGATCAGGATCGGAACAACGCACAGCAGAAGTCCTGCCATGATCGTGCCGTAGTCTGCCGAATAGGTTCCATAAAAGCTGTAGGTAGACAGCGGCAGCGTCAGCAGTTCCTTATCCGTCAGTACCAGCGACGGCAGAAGGAAATCATTCCAGAATGCCAGCGCATTTAAGATCACCATTGTGGAAATGATCGGCTTAAGCAGCGGAAATACAATCTTGAAAAATGTCTGGGAATGTGTACACCCATCGATATAAGCCGCTTCCTCCAGCGCGATCGGTATATTTCCATTGATAAATCCGTGGAACATAAATACCGACATTGCCATGGAAAATCCGGTATGCATGAAAATCAATGTCAGCCGGTGGTTCAATATATTCAGCGTCCCGCCGTAAATGCTCACCAGCGGAATCATGATCGCCTGGAACGGAATGATCATGGACGCCACCATCAGGGCAAACGTAATCTTCGAGATCCAGTTTTTATGACGCACGATATAGTATGCCAGCATTGCCGCGAACAGGGTCACGAGCGCCGTTGCCGATACCGTTACGATCAGAGAATTTTTAAACGCGTTCAGGAAATCCATCTGCGTAAATGCCTTTACAAAGTTGTCAAACGATAAGCCCTTGATCGTAAACAGCCAGGAAAACGGGCTTTTGATGATATCTCGTTTTTGCTTCAGCGAATTGATCACCACCATGAGGAATGGAAACATGTACGCAATAAATATAACGATCAATCCGGCCATTGCCAGCATATTTGCCGCTTTCTTTTTTGTTCCGCCCACTACTGTCTGCTGCATTATGCCTCAACCTCCTTCTTCTTTGTCAGATATACCTGGATCCCGCTGATGCACGCTACAATGATAAACAGGATCAATGCTTCCGCCTGGCCCACACCGAACTGCCTGGATGTAAATGCCTTCTCATAAACATGCATGGCCGCCATTTCCGTAGTCCCGTAAGGCGCGCCTGCTGTCAGTGATAAGTTCACATCATATACCATGAACGCGCGGGAAAGCGTTAAAAACAGGCAGATGGTCACGGAGGACATCATAAGCGGCATCACGATGCTCCTCATCTTTCTCCATCCGGAAGCGCCGTCGATGCTTGCCGCTTCCATCACATCCTCGCTGAGTCCCATAAATCCGGCCACATAGATCAGAATCATATAGCCGGACAACTGCCATACGGATACAAGCACCAATGCGGCAAATGCCTTTGACGGGTCAGAGAGCCAGGACACCTCAAACGCAGTCCATCCCGTGGATTCTCCGATATTTACAAAGACTCTGGAAAATACAAACTGCCAGATATATCCCAGTACAATTCCCCCGATCAGATTTGGCGTAAAAAATCCCGCACGGAAGAAATTCTGTCCTTTCATCCCCCTGGTCAGAAGATAGGCAATTCCAAATGCCATCACATTTACGATCACAACCACAAAAATCACATATTTAAATGTCAGGAGCAGCGAGGTCCAGAATTGTACGTCCTTCATCACTCCTCCGAAATTTTTCAGCCCTACAAAGTTCTTTACTGCAGATACTCCGTTCCAGTCTGTCATAGTCAGATACACTCCATATACAAACGGAATGACCACCACTGCAATAAAGCAAAACAGCCCCGGCAGCGCAAAAATACAGAAATCTTTTCCATTATTTTTCGACTTCATCATGTCCTCCTCTATTCCTGTTCATCCCAATATTCCTGAATCGATGTAATCAGCTCTTCCCTGTCGCTTCTCCCTGCGAGATATTTCTGCATTGCCGCGCCCAGCACAGCCCAATGGTCATTGGGTACGATCGCAGATGCATTGAACGCACGGCCCTCATGTACTTTTTCATAGATATCCCGGCTCAGCGGGTCGCTTGGCTCATATGGATTATTTTGAAACGGCGGGATCAGGTTGCATGTCTTTACCATCATCTGCTGTCCGATCTCACTGTAAACGATCCAGTTCAAAAATTCTTTTGCCGCAGCCTGTTCTTTTTCTGAGGCAATCTGTCCGTCCAGCATCACCTGCTTGGAGGGAGAACCCTGTATCTGCCGGTTTGCAAAATCATCCTCATCGTTGTTCATAAAATAGGGCAGGAAACCATATGCATCCTCATTCTCTGCTCCTGCTTCGGAAAGGTTCGGCCATGCCCAGTTTCCGTTGAACCAGAATGCCGTCTTCCCGTCCGCAAGGTCAATCGCCATCTCGTCATAATCTGCTCCCAGCGGATCCCCTTTGGCCACATTGTACTCTTTTAAGACATCAAACATATCCAGAAATTCCTGCATCCGGTCATAGGAATGTAAGTCCATCGTCCCATCCTTGATCTGTTTAATCACTTCCTGTGCACCTTCGGAAGTCCCGTCATAGGTCTCATAGACAAACTGCAGGTGATGCGCCCCCAGTGACCAGTCTTCCTTTGCCATAGAGACAGGCTTCTCAATACCGGCATCTACCAGCCTGTCCAGAAGCGCTGTAAAATTCTCCAGCGTAGTAATCGAATCCGGGTCAAATTCCTCTCCAAGAGCATCCTCGATCACTGTCTTATTATAAATCATACCGCGTCCCTCAATACACAGGGGAAGGCTGTATACCTTGCCGTTCACCTCTGTCAGATAGCCTTCCGCCTCCTCGGTCCAGTCCTCTTCCGACAGATCCGCCGCTTTTTCCTCTGCCAGCGCAATGACGTCCGTTGTATCCAGGATGGACATTGTGGGCGGATTCCCTGAATTGTACAGGCTGACTACCTTTGTATAAGGGGAATCATCTGTTACCGGCATCACCTCCACATGAACCCCGGACTTCTTCTCAAATTCCTCTCCCATCTTCTCCAGCGCCACCTGAATCTCCGCCTTTGAGTTTAACAGTGTGATATTCGTGCCTGACAGCGCGCTGTCGTACTCGAATGTGTCCACAGAGGTATCGATCGGCTCTTCTTTTACCTCTTCATTCGGATCATCCGGGTCACTCGCGAAACCGAATCTGCATCCGGTCAGCATGGCCGGCGCCAGCACAAGGGCCAGCCCCAGTGAAATGCCTCTTAATACGTTCTTTCTCATGACTCATTCCTCCTTTTCTTTATAACTCTATTGTTGTGGTAACCGGTAAAGTAACCGGTTACTTTATTGATATATTAACATTGATAGGCAGCAAAGTCAAACCTCAATTTCCTTCAGAATAAACGCACGAACAGTAAGACGGACTTATTTGCCCATTTATTTGGCCAGTTCGTCAATTGCATCCAACATATCATTATCGTATAATACTTTCAG
>NZ_JBQIKP010000040.1:0-41082 GCF_056796775.1 Schaedlerella sp. | reverse complement strand
CTTTGAGATAAGTTAAGTAAAAAGGGAAATAAGTAAAGTGGCGACAACTTTAGGCTGCTTCAGCAGCAAACCGAACCTACCGGCTTTAGCCGGTAGTGGTTAAGTTTTCCTACTATTCAGGAAAAGATAAAGCCATTGCATATAAATTAAAAAATGTAGTGATTTACGAAAAGCCCAAGGCTTTGTCTGATTACGGTATCCGTCAAGCACCGCAATCTTTCGTATATCTATAAACGGCTATAAAGCAGTGTATTTTAATGTCTTGGCACTCCTGATTTTAGAGAGGAACAGAAGTGCCAAGGCATTATTTTTTTGATTTGCGGTTACTATTCACAGTCTGATAAAAAATGGCAGTCGGATTCTTCAAGCGAAGCTTGTAAGAAGCCGATTGACAGTTTTTATCTGACTGGAATCAGTCACTTCACCCACATAAGCAAAAAATCAAGATGCGAAGCATCGGCAGACGGCTTTGCCGACTGTTTTTGCGCATGTGAGTGAAATGACTGTGAATAGTAACGATTTGCGAACTTGTGGGAGAAAATATCCTTGACAAATCCCGTCTTGGTTGCTGATGGAATTGCTCTCGCCCAAAAGCTCATCGTCACGGGAAAGTCTCTCATATAACGGGGTGATTTTTGTTTTCATCATGGCATAGCCCTCCTTGTATGAAAAATGCTCTAAATGTGTCCTTCACTAACCATGAGAAATCTCGTGATTAAGAAGTCAATTAGAGCATATAACACCATTTGCTACAATGAGCTGATCACAAGGGGATATAAGGTCTATGTGGGCAAGACATACCGCGGCGAGGTGGATTTTATTGCCCAGCGGGGACAGGAGAAGATCTATGTCCAGGCGGCCTATTACCTGGCGGATGAGGCGGTGGTCGAACGGGAATTCGGAGTATATCGGGCGATTGAGGATAATTATCCGAAATATGTGGTTTCCATGGATAAAGTGACGCTTGGCAGGGACGGGATCATCCATAAATATTTGATTGATTTTTTGCTGGAGAGGTAGATCTGTGTCCGATGGCTTTCTTTACACCCCGTTTCGGGTGTGGTATACTGAATATCGTTCTGATACATACCGAACAGAGAGAAGGACGGATGAGATGATGACACTGAGGGAATTACCAATCGGAAAAAAAGCGACCATCTCCACGGTAGGCGGCGAGGGTGCGCTGAGACAGCATTTTTTGGATATGGGGGTCATTCCGGGGACGGAGATCGTATTGATCAAATATGCTCCTCTGGGCGACCCGATGGAATTTATGATCCACGGGTATGAGCTGACGCTGCGTCTGGCGGACGCGGAAAAAATTGGGATCGAGGATGTCCGGGACCAGGAGCCGGAGTCCGGGGAGAGTGTCCGCAAGAAGCGGCGTATCGAGCACCCGGGCCTGGGGGAGGGCGGACGATTTCATGAGAAGGGGACGGAGCATCCGCTGCCGGACAGTACGCTTCTGACCTTTGCCCTGGCGGGCAACCAGAACTGCGGGAAGACCACGCTTTTTAACCAGCTTACAGGCTCCAATCAGCATGTGGGCAATTTTCCGGGAGTCACGGTGGACCGGAAGGACGGAGTGATCAAGGGACACAGCAACACACTGATCACGGATCTGCCGGGGATCTATTCCATGTCGCCCTATTCCGGCGAGGAGATGGTGACCCGGGAATTTGTGTTAAAAGAGCATCCCAAGGGGATCATCAATATTGTGGATGCCACCAACATCGAGAGGAATCTGTACCTGACCATGCAGCTCATGGAGCTGGACATTCCCATTGTGCTTGCCCTGAATATGATGGATGAGGTCCGGGGAAACGGCGGCGCCATCCGGATCAATGAGATGGAGGCCATGCTGGGGATCTCGGTGGTGCCGGTGTCGGCGGTCAAGAATGAAGGGACGGACGAACTGGTGAACCACGCCCTTCATGTGGCAAAATATCAGGAACGTCCGGGCAGGATTGATTTTTGCCGGGAGGACAAGCAGGGCGGGGCGGTCCACAGATGCCTCCATGGGATCATGCATTTGATCGAGGACCATGCCAGACAGGCGGAGATCCCGGTCCGGTTCGCGGCAAGCAAGCTGGCGGAAGGGGACGTTCAGATCCAGGAAAGCCTGGGGCTGGACCAGAATGAGAAGGAGATGCTGGAGCATATCATCTGCCAGATGGAGAAGGAGAGCGGCATGGACCGGGCGGCGGCCATTGCGGATATGCGATTCTCTTTTATCAAAGAGGTCTGCGACGCGACGGTGATCAAGCCCCGGGAGAGCAAGGAGCACGCCCGGAGCGCGAAGCTTGATAAAGTGCTGACGGGAAAATACACGGCGCTCCCGGTATTTATCGGGATCATGGGGCTGGTGTTCTGGCTCACCTTCAACGTGATCGGCGCATGGCTGCAGGATCTGCTGGACCAGGGGATCACCTGGCTTGCGGGCATGGCGGATCAGGCCATGGCGGCGGCAGATGTGAACGAGGTGCTGCATTCCCTTATTATCGACGGCATTTTCAACGGGGTGGGCAGCGTACTCAGTTTCCTGCCGATCATCGTGATCTTGTTCTTCTTCCTTTCCATGATGGAGGACAGCGGCTACATCGCCAGGGTGGCCTTTGTGATGGACAAGCTGCTGCGGAAAATGGGGCTCTCCGGGCGGAGCATCGTCCCCATGCTGGTGGGATTCGGCTGTACGGTGCCCGGGGTTATGGCTACCAGGACGCTGCCATCGGAGCGGGACCGGAAGATGACGATCTTATTGACCCCATTTATGAGCTGCTCGGCAAAGCTGCCGATCTATGGATTTTTTACGGCGGTCTTTTTCCCGGAGCATGCGGCGCTGGTGATGATCGGGCTGTATGTGCTGGGTATCCTGCTTGGGGTTCTGTCGGCGCTGGTGTTGAAGAAAACGATCTTCAAAGGGGAGGCGGTGCCTTTTGTGATGGAGCTGCCCAATTACCGGATGCCGGGCATGAAAAATGTGGGGCATCTGCTGTGGGATAAGGCAAAGGATTTCCTGCAGAGGGCATTTACGGTGATCTTTATTGCGACCATTGTGATCTGGTTTTTGCAGACCTTTGATTTTGGATTGAATATTGTAGATAATTCCCACGACAGCATGCTGGCCGCTGCTGCGGGTCTGCTGGTGCCGTTTCTGCGGCCGCTGGGAATTGGGGACTGGAGGATCTCAACCGCGCTGATCACGGGATTTATGGCGAAGGAAAGCGTGGTGGCGACATTGTCCGTGCTGTTTGGGTCCACGGAAGCGATCGCCGCTGTGCTGACGCCCCTTGCGGCGGCAAGCCTCCTGGTGTTCTGCCTGCTGTATACGCCTTGCGTGGCGGCGATTGCGTCGGTGAAGCGGGAGCTGGGCGCGAAGTGGGCCGTCGGGGTCGTGCTGGGGCAGTGCCTGATCGCCTGGGGGGCGGCAGGCGTGGTGCGGCTGATCGGGGTTGTGCTGGGGCTGGGGTGAGAGAGGCTGGATCAAGTCCGCTCATTCGAAACGTACTTTTTCAATCATACAGGGTCATAAGAAAGATAGCCCAGATGGATCAGCAGCGTCAGTACATCATTCCGGTTGCGGACGTGATCAGATCATTGGAGAACCCATTGGTATCTACGCTGACTTCGACGCCGCCCAGAAGCCGGGCGATAGTCCCGGACAGGCCGTCGAATGGATTCAGATACATTCCCATGCTTTCGACACCTCCATGTAAAAAGTATTTCATCCTGTGGTGATGGAAGCAAGCGGATATGGGAAACGAAATATTATGAAGCGGCCGATTTTCCATAAGGGGATGCCTCTGGGGACAGCCTGTGCATCCATCGTCTCCGTTTGAATACGATCAGGGTCATACCAAGCCGGAGCAATTCCTCCTGGGACAGGATGAAATAAACCCATTCCACAGGCAGATGGAACAGGAACGCGGTAATCAGCCCTAAGGGTACGCCTGCCAGCCAGGTGCCCACAATGTCGATCACCATGATGTAGGTGGTCTTTCCGCCGCTGCGCACCACTCCGCCGCCCAGGATCATATTGGCGACCTTCATAGGGGCCAGGGCAGAAAAGGCAAGCAGCAGTCTGGCCGCGGTGTCCCGCACATGGGGCTCGACATGATAAAACGTCACATAGACCCCTCTCAGGCCGATCAGCAGTGCCGACAAAATGAGCGAGCCTGCGATTCCGTAGCACACCAGTTTTTTCGATTCCTGATACGCTTCCTCGTATTTGTCCGCGCCCAGCCGTTTGCCGATCAGGATTCCCGCAGCCTGGGAAACGCCGCTCAACGCCCCGATGAATAACCCCTGGATCGGGCCGGTCATGGACATGGCGGCCAGGTCTCCCGGTTTTAAATGTCCATAGATAAAGGTGTTCACATTCTGCCCCAGGCTCCAAAGCAGTTCTGTGACCAGGATAGGAAGCAGCATTATAAGGTATTGCCGGTAACCGTCTGCTCCAAGAGAGAGGGAAAACCGAAAATCCTTTTGCTCCCGCAGGCGGACCAGGCAGAAAACGGCCAGCATCAGCAGCATATTGACAGCCTGAGAGATCACGCTGGCCGCTGCCGCGCCTCTGACGCCAAACGCCGGAAGCCCGAAGTGCCCGAATATCAGAACATAGTTCAGCCCGGTATTCACAACCGCTGAAATGATTCCGGCGGCAAGGGGCCAGACAGCCCGGCCCAGGCAGCGGACCATAACGGCCAGGATTGAGGATATGCCCATAGGGAGATATGTCCAAAGGATGCAGGTCAGATAATTTTGTCCAGCGTTGAGGAGCGCCGGGTCATCCTTGATGTAGAGTCCCACGATCTGTCCCGGAAACAGAGCGCACAGCGCGGTAAACAGCAAGGCCAGAGCTATGGCCGCAGTCAGATTGACCGTCAGGCTGCGGTCCGCCATTTCTCTGTTTTCCATACCCAGGTATTGGGAAATCATGATCCCGGCAATGGCAGCCACCGCTCCAAGCACAACGGAATAAATAAACGCAGGACGTCCCGCGACCTCCACTGCGGCCACCGCCGTACTTCCCAGCTGTCCGACCATCAGTTGGTCGATCATAGAGAAAGAGGACTGCAGCATAGATTGAAGCCCTATCGGGACAGCGATTCCAACTACACTTGCCAGAAAGGATTCTTTTTTCATAAATCATCACCCGCCTTTTCCTTGAGTATATCTGGGAGGGCGGGTGTTTTCAATGGGTTAATCGCGTAACCTTTTGGGTTAATGACATAACCTGAAACCGTGGCTTTATTGGCCGGATGCCTTGCGGCGAGATGCAGGGCACCGTGAACAGCCATCATACCCCCTTGCTGCTGTTCCGTTCGATCAATTTGACGGGGATGGTAAAATTTTTGGTATATTCGGGCTGCTCCTTCATCTGGTTCAGCAAACGGATTGCCATCTGCGCCCGCAGCTTATAGTCCTGCCGGACAGAGGTCAGGGATGGAACGACCTGTCCGCAGAGATCACTGTCATCAAAACCAATGATAGAAATATCGTCGGGAATTTGAATGCCGGAGCTTTGTAAAAAGCGAATCAGATCGACGGCGTAGAAATCCGACACGGCAAAAATGGCGGTGAAACCGCAAAGCTTAGAAAAATGCTCCCGGTAATAACGATCCCGCATTTCCTTTTGCATGGGAATCTTCATGAAATCTGCCTGAAACCCCAAGCCGCTGCACAGACCCTCATAACGCTGCTGATCCATACATTCCTGATTATCCGAGACGCAGAGAACCTTTCGATGCCCCAAACGATGGAGATATTCGCCCACCTGACGTCCGCCGTCCCGGTCGTCAAGCTGAAGATTGCAAATCCTTCCCCTGTTTTCAAAGTAGCCGTCATAAACGACGAAGGGGATGTGGATGCGGCTGCGGAGTTCCTGATACTCATGGTCGCAGAAGCCCAGGATCACCATACCTGCCATATTCCACATAGACGCAAATTTAACGGTTCCCAGTAGATCGGTGGTTTTTTTGAGCATCATGAAGTAATCATTTTTTTCGAGCTCGTCCGCTAAGTAGTTGATCGAGGATGCAATAAACGGGTCTGTCAGCGCCCGGCCTTCATACTTTTCATGATCATTGATGACCACGCCGATGATCCGGGAGTTGTTCTGCGCCAGGAGCGTAGCGGCCATATTGGGGATATAGCCGCGTTCCTCCAGCTTTTCCTGTACCCGCTTGACCGTCTGGGCGGAAATTTTTTTCGTTTTTCCATGGATCACATTGGAGACGGTGGCGGTGCTGACGCCCACCTCATTCGCAATATCTACGATCCGTACTTTGCCCTCTGCCCACATAAATGACCTCCTTTGCTGCGGCATGTTCTATATTTTGTAAAACGGCCGGATGGCCGTAACGGGGTGCCCTTGGGGTATACATCACCGAATTATAGCAGAACTTTAGCAAGCGGACAAGCTGAAAAACAAAACTCTTTCGGTAACATCATCTTTTTTATCATTTAACCGTTCAGGTAGAAAATTTTCTATAATTTTTTAAATAGGTGTTTATTTTTCGAAAAAAAGTGATAAAATATAAACAGAAGGAGGCGGTGATATGTTCTGCAAAAATTTAAAGTATTACAGATTGAAAAATAATATGTCCAGGAAAGAACTTGCCTCTTTAGCCGGCATTTCTCCCATGTCTGTCAGCTACTATGAAAATGGCGAAAGAAGGCCTGGTATGGATACCATAAAAAAACTGGCCGAAGTTTTGGGCGTGAAGGTCACGGATTTCTTGAGCAGTAGAGATGACAAGCTTGAATTTGTCCATGGAGAATTTCGGAAAGCGGCTAAGCTGTCGTTAAAGCAGCAGGATTATATCAGAGAGTCCGTGGAAGAATACATGAACCGCTTTTATTCGGTTGTGGAGATACTGGGCGGAGAAATTTTGCCGGATGCGCCGCTGTGTCATGGTTTAGAACTATCCGGTGATATTGAGAAGGATGCATTGGCAATGCGCAGATATCTTCAAATTGCTGAATTTGGTCCTGTCAGAGGTCTGGTTGAATTATTGGAAAATAAAGGGATTCTTGTTTATGTGACAGAGATGGACAGTGACGCGTTTTCAGGGATGAATGGTTTGATCAATGGAAGGCCTTATATTATTATAAATGGTAATATGAGTTCAGAAAGAATACGTTCCACGATTGCGCATGAGATGGCACATTTCATTTTTGCGTGGCCGGAAAATATGGCTGAGAGACAGGCTGAGGAAACTGCAACTGCAATAAGCGGCGCCTTTTTGCTTCCGGAAAGAGACGCGAAGAGGGAATTAGGCGTCAGAAGAACGCGTATCACCAAGGATATGACTTTGGTCTGCAGGGAGTATGGAATTTCCATGTATCTTTTGGTCAAACGCGCAAACATTTGCGGAATCATCAATGACAGTGTGGAGAAGGATTTTTACATCAGGGCCGGGCGGGCTGGCTGGAAGAAGAATGAACCGGAAAGAACGGAAAGGGAAGAACCTGTTCTTTTTATGCAGTTGGTATTCCGCGCAGTGAGTGAAAATGAGATCTCTGTGCAGAAAGGTGCAGAGCTTTTGAAGAAGCCATATACGTTTGTTATGGAGCATTGCTTTGCCGCAGAGGGGTGATGCATGAAATATATCAGCAGTGATACAACAATTTGAAAGTTAGTAAAGACATCTGTCAGAAATGGCGGGGGTCTTTTAAAATGCGACAAGGGTGTAATAGAAATCGTTTTCCTCTGCATCTGCGGAACAGCCGGATTCCGCCGGGCAGGGCGAGCTGACGGGCGTTTCGGATGAATATGGAATGATTCAAAAAGATTACAAGAATTACAGAAAGATCCAGGAGGAACTGGGAATCCATCTGCTGGATACGGAACTGTCTGCAAACAATCCATACATGCAGGGGCATATCATGACGGACGGAAATGATTTTGCTGTGATTACGGTGGAGAATTATATTTTGTGAGATACCGGCAGATATCAGCTTCTGGAAGAGGAAAACAGATATGCTTATGAAAGCGGAAATGTGTTCCTGTCGTTTATTTCATTGACTGTGAGGCTGATCCTCAGCGAAGAGTAGCTGAATCGCGGCTGGGATTGGGTGTATATTGGAATGTAACGGCTTGCAGAGAGCTATACGTCCGGGCGGGGCTATAGGGTCAATCTCGTGGAGCGTACACGTTTATCTGGGTTAGGTACACTACTTTGTAACTCCGTGCATTTCTGTAAGCGGCTATGTAATAATAGATATTTTGTGATCTTACTAATGCTGGGAAAATGATGCTGATATTCGTCAAGTATCAGTTTCTTGTGCTCTTCTTTTAGTTGTGGTTGATCAATGGAAGGCCTTATACAATTATAAATGGTAATATGAGTTCAGAAAGAATACGTTCCACGATTGCGCATGAAATGGCTCATTCCATTTTCGTGTGGCCGGAAAGAAGGATTTAGGCGTCAGAAGAACACGGGTCACCAAAGATATGACCTTGGCTTGAGGGGGGATGGAATTCCAATGAAATAAGAGGAAGAAGTTAAGGAATGTGCATAAAATAAGTATACCAAAATTATTTGTATAAAAAATATTTTTCATGTCATATTTTTTCTGTTTAATGTGTCTAAAATATATAGGAGCAAAAATATAGCTTTAGAAATGCTGTATATCCAAAAACGAAGGAGGAGAAAGAATGAATAAGAAGACAAAAGAATTGTAGGGATGTTGTTAAGCATGGTTATGTTATTCTCATTTTCTATGACAGTTTCTGCTCAGGAAAATGAGGTAGAACAGGATGACAGAACATATCTGATTGTGAATGGAGAAGATATTGTATATGTGGGTGAGGATTATGAGAATCCAGAAACAGGGGAATATGTTCGCTGGGATACAAGTTCCCGTGGTGTAGATAAGAGTTTTTCTTTTTGCATCCGCTATTCACTTACAACTTCGGACTTTACCGTACATAGTGATAGAGTACTCGTGACTGCAAATGCCTATGTGGCAGATTTGTATGGAGTCCCAGTAAACGGATATACAGGACATCTATATACCGTTTCTATTGTGGGTTGGTATTCGAGAAATCTTCAATTTTCTGTAGGTAATTCACAATCAGGAACAATTACGGGACTAGATAATGGTGGAACCTATAAAGTGCGGATTACAAACAATGACTATTTGCCAGATACGAGAAATTTAGTAGGTAGTGGTTCTGTATCGACATTATGATTCTCAAAAATGTTTTTATTTAACAATTTAATATTTTAGTGCTAAAAATCCTGTTTATATTAGCGTAGGCTATCAGTATAGACAGGATTTTTGTATTATATATTTAATGATATTGAGCGCAAGATAAATCTGCTGCTCAATATCAAATGATGTGCACAAACGCATGAAGAAACATGTCGCTGTGCGGTTGCGGCTAACGCAATACTCACGGCAGATTTCGTCGGCCGTGAGTATAATAAAATTATATAGATGTAATATCGATTAATTCTGGTGTGTCTAAGGGATGAAAGGAGAGAAAAAATGCCGGCAGATCAAAATTTAGAGAGACTGATGAACGAGTATGGCGACGCCATCCTGCGTATGTGTTTTTTATATCTGAAGGACTATCAGCTTGCGGAGGATGCCGCTCAGGAGACCTTTATCAAGGCTATGAAATGTTATGATGCGTTTGAACATAGATCAAGTGAAAAGACGTGGCTGATCCGCATTGCGGTCAACTGCTGTAAAAATATGATGAGAAGCCGTTGGTTTCAGATTGCCCGAAATGACCTGAGGGATGATCAGGAAAAAGCGCATGATGATCCGATCGATGCGTTTTTGGAGAAGGACAGTGTGTCACGGGCGATCATGAAACTGAATGCAAATGACAGGCAGGTTATCATGCTGTATTATTACCAAGACTTGTCTGTGCATGAGATCGCGGCAGTGATCGGTAAAAAAGAAAATGCCGTATTGCAGCGCTTAAAGAGGGCGCGGGACAGATTGAAAATCATTTTAGAGGAGGCCGGATATGAATATTAATATGAAGGACACGATTGACAGGGAACTGGAGTGTATCGTACTAAGCGAGGAAATGAAAAGTCGGATTAGAAAGAAAGCAGTTTCCCGGCGAAGGGACGGGGTACTGAAATGGGCTGTGGTTTTTGCGGCAGCGGTAATCCTGGGAGGAACCGGCGCCGCAGCCGGATATCGTATGCTGATCACGCATTCGGTTAATGGAGAGGTCTTGCCTGAATTGGATCCCATGCGGGTCGTAGAGATTCATATACCAGAGGGACAGCCAGCAGCATTTGCATCTGCGGAACAGCCTGCAGCGCCTGCGCCCGCAGAACAGCCGGATTCCGCCGGGCAGGGTGAGCTGACGGGCGTTCCGGATGAATATGGAATGATTCAAAAAGATTATAAGGATTACAGAAAGATCCAGGAGGAATTGGGAATCCATCTGCTGGATACGGAATTGTCTGCAAACAATCCATACATGCAGGGGCATATCATGACGGACGGAAGCGATTTTGCGATGATCACGGTGGAGAATTATATTTTGGGAGATACCGGCAGATATCAGTTTCTGGAAGAGGAAAACAGATATGCTTATGAAAGCGGAAATGTGTTCCTGTCGCCCATTTCATTGACTGTGAGGCTGATCCTCAGCGAAGAGCAGCTGAATCGCGGCTGGGACTGGGAGTATCTTGGAATGTATCGGTTTGCGGAGAGCTATACGTCCGGGCAGGGCTATAGGGTCAATCTCGTGGAGCGTACACTGGAAAACGGAGACACGGGCAATGCTGTGCTGGAAAAAAGTGCGGTTTTTGTGGCGGATGGGGTGGAGTATACTTTGAGAGGAAGGGTTTCCATGGAAACGATGAAGGGGATTGTGGAGACGATGAAGTAAGGTTTGGCATGATTTTCAATTCTATTGAGTTGATTTTGCGTTGCAGATTGCATATAATATAGGTGCAATCCCGGAGCAAAACATTACTCTGATGTGGGGGAAACGCTTCAGGAGCTGAAAAGATGAGGCGTGATATTGTCGTGTACTGAAATTCATAGTGATTTGTTCGGGAAATGATTTCCTTAAAATCAAAAGAGATATTAATTATGGAAGGAATGTAAAAATATGTGCAAGCATTTTAATACAACTGGTCTGTGCTTCCCGGACGAGCATTATATGGTCAACATAGACGGACGCCTGGAAGAGATAAAGGGGATGGTGGACCGCGGAGAATATTTTGCTGTCAACAGGGCGCGTCAATATGGCAAAACAACGACTCTAAATCGGCTGGCTGAGAAGCTGTCGGGAGAATATATTGTTTTTTTGATCAGCTTTGAAGGAATCGAAGATGCTGTGTATGAGAACGCTGCCTCCTTTTGCCAGCGTTTTTGCCGTCTTTTATATCGTTTTCTGAGATATAATGAACGTATGACAGATGGGATTTCTGAATCTTTAAAAGAAGAACTGCGCCGGGTGCAGTCGGATAACGCCGTCAATTTGGAGGACTTATCCGACTTGATATCAGAACTATGCGGTCAGTCAGAGAAACCAGTTGTCATCATGATTGATGAAGTGGATCAGGCAGGGAATCAGAAAATATTTCTTTCATTTCTGGGGATGCTCCGACGAAAGTTTCTGTCAAGAAAAACAGAGCCCACGTTCCATTCTGTTGTATTGGCCGGAGTATACGACATAAACAATTTAAAATTAAAGGTTCGTCCTATGGAGGAGCATCAATATAATAGTCCGTGGAACATTGCGGCTGAATTTCTGGTAGATATGAATTTCTCAATCCAGGACATTGCCGGAATGCTTACAGACTATGAGCATGACCATCATACCGGAATGGACATTATGAAGATATCCGGGCTGATATATGACTACACCTCCGGATATCCATTTCTGGTATCCAGGCTTTGTCAGATTTTGGATGAAAATCTTTTGGGGAAAGAGGGGTTCCCGGATTTAGCGGCTGTGTGGACAAAAGACGGGGTGACAAAGGCTGTTAAAAAACTGTTGGCGGAATCGAACACACTGTTTGATGATCTGGTGAAAAAGCTGAATGATTTTCCCGAACTAAGACAGGCGGTTTATGCCATTTTATTTAAAGGGGAAAAGATCAGTTACAGTGCTTATAATCATGTATTTCATCTGGGGATTATGTTTGGCTTTATAAAGGAAGAGCATGAAAACATTGTAATCGCTAACCGGATTTTTGAGACACAGCTGTATAATCTTTTTATTTCAGAAGAATTGCTGGACAGCGCTATGTATAAGTCCGCGTCCATGGATAAGGACAGAAATATGTTTATCCGCGATGGACGGTTGGATATGGAGCAGGTATTGGTCAGATTTACAGAGACATTTACAGATATATATTCAGATGCAGAGGAACGTTTTATAGAAGAGAACGGACGCCGTTTCTTTTTGCTTTACCTGAAACCGATCATCAATGGCGCGGGCAATTATTATATCGAGGCACAGACGAGGAACAGGCGCAGGACAGATGTGATTATTGATTACTGCGGAGAGCAATTTGTCTGTGAATTAAAAATCTGGCATGGTGAGGAGTATAACAGGCGGGGAGAGGATCAGCTGCTCCGCTATCTGGAGGATTACCATCTTACGACGGGATATATGCTCAGCTTTAATTTTAATAAAAAGAAAAAGACGGGAGTACGGAAAATTCGGATCGGAGAACGGACGATTATTGAGGCAGTAGTGTAACTCTTATATTTGAAAAAACAGGCCGGGGCGTGAGGCCCTGGCCTTTACTGGATTGCTGGAAAGCTGTCCAGCCCTTTTTTCAAAAATTCGTTCGACACGTTCCGACAGCATCCGGGAGGAACATGAAGTTGAGAATGGCCCGGATTCTCAGGTTAAGAATCCCGTTTCGAAACATTAAAGTTGATTAGAAAACGCCTGATTTACGGGCGTTTTTCTTAATTTGAGAATCAAGGAGTATTTTTTTGTTTCATCCCGCAAATGTAGAATTATGTAGAACGTTTTTTAAGGCAGGACGGCAAAAACAGCGCTATAATAGGGTCAAACACAAACCGGCATGTGATTGGATGCATATTTCCCAAAAGGCACAGACCGGCGGACGGAAGCAGGCGTCATTCTGATGAAAGGGCCGAACGGCCATTGATCACAGGATGCTTTGCAGGCGCATTTTCCGGAACAGGAAATTGTCCCGCGCAGATATCGCCGCGATTCCGGCCAGCCAAGTTCAGCAGCTGCGGTGCCTGCTGAGGAAAGAAGTACCCGGGGTGTACGGATGTGTACTATATATAAATGAATAGAGGAGGGCTTCGTTATGTTTAATGAGGTAGTGACGGACACCAACATCGTTTACTATTTGATGATAGCGGTGGGCGCCGTCGGGGTGCTGTCAAAGGCAGTCAACCAGATTACTCTTCGCCGTCTGGTCAGGGCGGCGGGCAATATGTCCAAGAGTACACACAAACTGATAAAGCTGGTGCGGGCGAAATACGAGCACGCGCTGATGCTGCACGACCGGGTAGAAAATGCGGAAGCATTTGTGGAGAAATACATATATGAATACAGAGGATTCCTGTTGCGGATCCATACATGGAGACAGATTGAAGTGCAGTCGATCTGGTTTTCCGGGATTCTGGCGGCTTTTGGAGGGATCGTCTGGTACTTGGAAAATGGGTTTTGTGAGCAGGTGTATCGTTATATCAGTCTTGGGGCGGCGGAAATGGTCCTTCTGTTTGTTATCAGCCAGATTTCGGACGAGCAGTACAAGATTGAGGCGGCCAAAAACTACATGGTGGATTATCTGGAAAATGTCTGCGCCATGCGCCGCCGCAAAGCCCGCCAGTCGGAGAAGGACCAGATTAATATCATCCAGCCGGAGACCTCCCAGGCCCTCCGCGCAAATGGCCGGGATTCCGATGACGGAAAAGAAGCTGCCACAGGAACCGGATTTTTAAAAGGAAAAAAAAATTCCGTTGGAGGCCGGACCGCGTCCGAACGTGCCGAAGCTCACGCAAAGCAGCCTGCAAAGTCCAGGGAAGCTCAGGAGGCGCAGGGTTTGTCCATCAGTATCGAAGGTGAGCCCCGCAGGGCCCGTACAGGCGTATCCGGAGACACGGCTCCCCTCTACGGGAGCGCAGAGGAGCTGGCCCGCGTCGCCGGGATCTATGAAGAAGAAATGGGGTCTGAGGAGGAAGAAGCTCCGGCATACGGAAATATAACCCCGCTGAGGCCGGAGGACGCTTCCGAGTATGAAGATCCCGAGCCGGAAGAACAGCCCGCCTTTGCCTATGAAGGGGCGGCACAGAACGGCCGGTCCGTATCCAGCTATGGAACCGCGGCACAGAACAGCCGGTCCGTATCCAGCTATGGAACCGCGGCACAGAACGGCCGGTCCGTATCCAGCTATGGAACCGCGGCACAGAACGGCCAATCCGCTTCCGTTTATGGAACCGCGGCACAAAAAAGCCAGCCCGCTTCCGCCAATGGAGGCGCCGCGTCGAAAGGGGGCAGCCCGTCACCTGCATATGGAGCGGCTGCCGGAAAGGGGGTGAACGTCTCCGGGGCTTCGGGCACCTCCCAGATGAAACGGATCCCCGGCAGATTCCAGGATGTGGTGCAGAGAATGATCGAGGACACTACAGAATACGAGGAAGTCCTGGAGGGCCCACCCTTACCGGAGGAAGCAGCCCGCCCTGCCGGACACCCCGATATGATCCGTGCAAATGGGGGGCTGTCCCGACAGTCAGCAGAATATTCGGAGCTTGACGCGTCCTATGGAGACGGGGAGGACCTGAGAGATTATGACAGGTCAAGACATAAAAACCGCAAAAAGGGCGATGCCGCAAGGCAGGTCATCCGCCGTACCATGAAAGGAAATCCGGAATTATCGGACCGCGAGGAATCCACCTTAAAGGAGGAAGCCATCCGCCAGATACTGGAAGAATTTCTTGCATAAAACAGCCAGATTTGGTAAAATATGTACAGCAAGTACCAATGGATTCCTCCCCCGCGCATTTCCACAGGCCGCGGTCAGGAAACCTTAAGAGTACAGAAGCAGAAAGGAAGGTTAACGATGGCTAACAAAGTGACATTTGATTACTCAAAGGCAACAGGTTTTATTCAGGAACACGAGATGCAGTATATGAGCGAGCTCGCGGCACAGGCGAAGGACAAGCTTGTATCCAAGAGCGGCGCGGGGAATGATTTCGTAGGCTGGGTCGATCTCCCGGTAGACTACGACAAAGAAGAATTTGCCCGTATTCAGAAAGCGGCGGACAAGATCCGTGAGGATTCCGAAGTGCTTCTGGTGATCGGGATCGGCGGTTCCTACCTTGGGGCAAGGGCTGCGATCGAATTTTTGGGACATTCCTTTGCAAATATCGTTTCCAAAGACGTCAGAAAATCTCCGGAGATCTATTTCGTTGGAAACAGTATCAGCAGCACCTACATCAGTGACCTGATCGAAGTTGTGGGAGACAGAGATTTCTCCATCAATATGATATCCAAGTCGGGAACAACGACAGAGCCGGCGATCGCCTTCCGCGTATTTAAAGAGATTCTGGAAAAGAAATATGGAAAGGAAGAGGCTTCAAAGAGAATATATGCTACCACCGATAAAGCAAGAGGAGCTTTGAAGAATCTTGCCACAGAAGAGGGGTATGAGTCCTTTGTCGTGCCGGACGACGTCGGCGGACGTTTTTCCGTACTGACGGCAGTCGGCCTGCTCCCCATCGCGGTCAGCGGTGTGGACATCAACGAGCTGATGGAAGGCGCGGCAGCAGGAAGAAAGGCCGCTTTGGAAAATGATTTCGCGGAAAATGATGCAATGCAGTATGCGGCAGTCCGCAACATCCTCCTTCGTAAAGGAAAAACCGTAGAAGTTCTGGCGAACTATGAGCCAAGCCTGCATTATGTATCTGAGTGGTGGAAACAGCTCTATGGAGAGAGCGAGGGCAAGGACCAGAAGGGAATCTTCCCGGCATCTGTTGACCTGACAACAGACCTGCACTCCATGGGACAGTTTATTCAGGACGGCAACAGAATCCTGTTTGAGACCGTATTAAATGTGGAAAAATCCAGGGCGGAGATCGTGATGAACGAGGAACCGGTTGATCTGGACGGCCTCAATTATCTGAAAGGAAAGACCGTTGATTTTATAAATAAGAGCGCCATGAACGGAACCATTCTTGCCCACACAGACGGCAATGTTCCGAACCTCATGGTGAAGATTCCGGAGCAGAACGCATTTTATCTGGGACAGTTGTTCTACTTCTTTGAGTTCGCCTGCGGCGTGAGCGGATACTTACTCGGCGTGAATCCGTTCAACCAGCCGGGCGTGGAGAGTTATAAGCGGAACATGTTCGCGCTGCTCGGAAAACCAGGATATGAAGAAGAAAGAGAAGCATTGTTGAAGAGATTGTAAGAGGTTGTAGGAAGTTCTAAGATGACCGGCCATGCATGGATGAGACTGCATGGCCGGTTTTATGATGTTGTTGAATATGCACAAAAATAAAAATTAGATTGACATAAAATTGTGGGTTATGGTAAGATATTATTAACAGAAAATAAAAAGAATAAAAATTTAATGCATAAGTATTTGAGAGCTTATATATATCCGAGATTGGTCGGATGTTTCTACTAACTACCGTAATAGTTAACTATAAGTTTTCATATCGTGAACGGATTTGGGTATGCAGTTCGTGTTGCAGGAAAACCAGGTCGGACAGATATGAAGCTTTGGAAGAACGGCGGTAGTTTTTGTTTTTATTATAACGATCCCAAACAGCGGACGGGCCTGCGGCCGACTGTTCAGAACCGTTACATTTTTTCAGATAAGGTTATGCATGAAGTTTTTAATGGGGGGTGGGAGAGTTTCGAAAATGGAGGAGCTTTAAGGAGCTGATTCGACTAGTACAACGAATAATAAGTATCTGGCTATATCGCGCAGGATGATTTTTCAGATACAAGGCAGATTTTCGACGGCGTAGCGGTGGCTACGGCTAGAAAATCTAACGCAGTAGCTGGAAAATCAGACAAGTGATATGGCTAGTTATTTATTATTCGTTGTACTAGATCACAAGACACGAAAGAACAGGAGGAATGAACTATGGAGAACAATAATAATCAGGGCTTTTTGGAAAAGGTCTTTCACTTGTCGGAGAATCATACGGATGTAAAGACGGAGTTCATTGCGGGCGTTACGACATTTATGACGATGGCATATATCCTGGCGGTCAATCCCAATATCCTGAGCGCGTCCGGAATGGACGCGGGGGCCGTATTCACGGCGACAGCTTTGGCATCCCTTGTGGCAACTCTGTTGATGGCGGCCTTTGCGAATTATCCGTTCGTACTGGCACCCGGCATGGGGCTGAACGCGTATTTTGCGTATACAGTAGTCCTGCAGATGGGATATACCTGGCAGATGGCTTTGGCGGCAGTATTTGTGGAAGGTCTTATTTTCATTTTGCTGTCACTGACCAACGTGCGGGAGGCTATTTTCAATGCGATCCCCATGAACCTGAAGCATGCGGTATCCGTAGGTATCGGCCTCTTCATTGCGTTTATCGGGCTGCAGAACGCGAAGATCGTGGTGGACAGCGCAACATTGGTATCCGTGTATTCTTTCAAGGGCTCCATTGAGGCAGGAACATTTCAGGCAGAAGGGATCACGGTCCTGCTGGCTCTCATCGGCATCCTGCTGACGGCTGTCCTGGTTGTGAAAAATGTAAAAGGCAACATCCTGTGGGGAATCCTGGGCACATGGATTTTGGGAATCATCTGCGAGCTGGTGGGCCTGTATCGTCCGGATCCGGAGCTGGGCATGTTCAGTGTGCTGCCGGATTTCAGCTCAGGCTTCGGAATCCCGAGCATGGCGCCGACCTTCTTTAAAATGGATTTCAGCGGGATACTGTCCCTGAATTTCCTGACCATTATGTTTGCGTTTCTATTTGTGGATATGTTTGATACGCTGGGAACGCTGATCGGTGTGGCATCCAAGGCGGATATGCTGGATGAGGACGGAAAGCTTCCGAAGATTAAGGGCGCTCTGATGTCTGACGCGGTGGGAACTTCCTTGGGCGCGGTATTCGGAACTTCTACAACAACGACTTTTGTAGAGAGCGCTTCCGGTGTTGCCGAGGGAGGACGGACCGGACTTACGGCAGTGGTATCGGCCGCGCTGTTCGGATTGGCGCTGTTCCTGTCTCCGATCTTTCTGGCGATTCCGTCCTTTGCGACGGCTCCGGCATTGATCGTGGTTGGATTTTTGATGATCACGTCCATTACGAAAATCGATTTTGCGGATTATACCGAGGCGCTTCCCTGTTATATCAGCATGATCGCAATGCCGTTCATGTACAGCATTTCCGAAGGGATCGCAATGGGAGTGATCTCCTATGTGGTGATCAACCTGCTGACAGGCCGCGCGAAGGAGAAGAAGATCAGCCTGCTGATGTATGTGCTTGCGGTGCTGTTTGTCCTAAAATATATTCTGATTTAGGAACTGCGTTATACGGCACTGCCGCGCGGAGTCTGGTACGGTAAATGCCGTGCGGTCGGAACGCGAAGATGCAATTGATATCTGAGGATCAGAACCGCCGGAGACATGGGAACACCTCTCCGGCGGCTTTTCCTGTCCTTTTTTCCCATTACATGCTTGCCTGAATCGAAAAAATATAGTACCATAGAGTTACATGTCACGCCTGATAAGGGCGCGGCCTGTAATTATAGAAAATACAAATGAAAAAATGTATTTTAGGCAGTGGCACTGTTTGAAGGCTGTCGATATACAAAGGAGTGAATACATATGCAGTATCTGGTTATAATGGGAATATTGATCGCTGTCGCGGTGATTTTGATTATTATCATCATCACAGCTCTGGTGAAGAGCCGTCAGGACGACGGGGAGAAGTATGAGGACGACGATGAAGAAGATGACTATGATGACGGATACGATGAGGAAGCTGAGGAAGCGCCCCGCCATATGAGTGAGGAGTATGATGAGCAGAGGGAGCCGGAACAGGAAGAAGGCCCGCTCATTGTAGGACAGGGCAGGCGGCCACGGGAAGGCGCTCATGCGGAGGAAGGCCGGAACCGGCCGGGCGAAGAGCCGGGAGGGAGGCGGTCTTCCGAGAAGAAGCTCTGGAAGCTGGCTTTGGAGAATCTGACCACCTGGCAGAAATTCACGTTTATTTTTTATGAAAATCTCGGGATTGGAAGGGGACACAGTGTCCCGCAGCTTGAAAAGTTTCTGTCCATTGGAGACGACCCGAGGGTGTCAAAGCTGCACTGCGCAATCATCCAGAAGGAGGGTAAGCTCTACCTGAAGGACATGGGGTCCCGGAACGGAACCTACCTCAACGGCAAGCGGGTGACCCAGCCCGTACTGCTCCAGAGGGACGACATCATCGGGATGGGCGAGACTGAGATTGAGATACAGAGTATGATGAGAGAAAAATAAAATGCTGCTCGGTATGGAATGGCCTGTACCCGGCGGGAATCAGTGCAGCAGTTGGAGAAAATATCCAGCCCTTTGCCGGAGGTAATCGAAAAGGGGCTGGATATCGTTGTGTATCATCGTATGCGGAAAAGCAGCCGACAGCAGGCTTTTCTTACATGAAGTATGGAGGTTCTGTATGATAGGAAAAAAGATCCTGGCAGGGGCAATGGCGGCATTACTTCTTGCGGCATGTCCCGGATTAGAGAGTTGTGCAGAGGAAGGGCAGGAGACTCCCGCGGCGGAAGGCGCGGAAGCACCCCAGCCGGAAAAGACGCCCGAGGAGCTGGCTGCGGAGGAAGAAGCCAGAAAAAACGCGATTTATGAGATCGTACCTGACTCCAATAATCTGCCCGGATGGCCGGAAGGGCCGAAGGTCCATGCGGCGTCGGCCATTGTAATGGATATGGAGAGCGGTGCGGTTCTCTACGCAAAGGCGGCGGAGGAACAGCATTTTCCTGCCAGCATCACGAAGCTTTTGACTACGCTGGTAGCGCTGGAGACGGGGGAACCCGACGATACGGTGACGTTCTCGGAGGACAGCATCAGCTTTCTGGAGCCGGGGGATGCCAGTGTCGGAATGCTTGTGGGTGAGCAGCTCAGCCTCAATGACGCGCTGCATGCGGTCCTGCTTGCTTCGGCAAATGAAGTCTCCTACGCGGTGGCGGAGAATATGGGGATCAAGATGGGCGGGACTTACCAGACCTTCATTGACCGGATGAATGAGCGGGCTGTCGAACTGGGATGTACGGGTTCTCATTGGGTCAATGCCAACGGTCTGCATGACGATCAGCATTTTACAACGGCTCATGATATGGCGCGGATTGCAGCGGCAGTTTATCAGTATGAACCGTTCCAGCATCTGATGGGTTCGCTGGAATATACCATTGCGCCCACCAGTCTGAAAAATGAGCCCCGGACCTGCTGGCAGAATCACAAGATGCTCTGGCCGGAGAATGAATATTATTACGAATTTTGCCGGGGCGGGAAGACCGGATATACGGACCAGTCGGGAACAACGCTGGTGACCATGGCCGATAACGGGCAGATGCGCCTGGCGGCGGTGGTGATGGCAGATTACGGGGTACAGGCCTATGAGGACACCCGGGCTATGCTGGATTACGCGTTCGGCAATTTTACCAAGGTGACCATTGCGGACAAGGAGACGTCCGGTGATATTGAGACCTTTCAGGATGAGGGGGCATATGTGGTCCTCCCCGCGGGGGTTGATTTTACGCAGCTGGAATGTCAGATTTCCACGGCAGAAGGAGAGGCGGAGACAGAAGAGGTTTCCTTTGACCGGTGGATCGAGGTGCTGACCGCGCCGCCGGCTCCTCCGGCGGAGACTCCGGCAGAGGGAGAGCAGCCGGGGCAGGAAGGAACGGACGGGACTCCGGCAGGCGCGCCGGCGGATGGAGCGCAGCCGGGAGCCGAGGGAGCAGCGGATGGTTCTCAGCCTGGGGCCGAGGGAACGGCAGATGGTTCTCAGCCAGGCGCAGAGGGAGCACCGGCTTCGGCAGACGGAGCGGTTCCGGCTTCTGCGGAAGGCGTGCGGCCGGGAACGGACGGAGTTGCTCCGGCCGGCGCGGATGGCGCACAGCCAGGGACAGACGGGACGCGGCCGGAAGCAGGAGAGAGCGGAGATGCCTCCGGCAATCAGGGCTTATCCGGAACCGGGGAGAATCCGGACGATGTATCCTCCGGTCAGGACGGAGAAGATCCGGCGTCAGGAACAGCCGGGAACAAAGAGAATGATGCCGGGTCCGGCAGCGAAAGGGCCGGAACGATCGTTTATACCTATGCAGGCCAGGAGGCCGGGCATGCGGCAGTGGTTTTGAATCAGTCCTATTTTGGAGAGGGATCGGAAATAGAGTGGACGCCTGCGGACGGCAGCAAGAGGAAAAGCAAAGAAACTGCCCCGAAAAAACTGGGCGGGCTTTCCACAAGACAGATGATCATTGCGGGCGGAGTGGCAGTGCTGCTGGTTGTGATCGTGTGTGCAGGCATGAGCAGACGGAAGAGGACACAGGAGAGAAAAAGACGGAACCGGAAAAATAAGAAAACCTCTTGACTAATCCGCCTCTTCTACTTATAATATCTCTGTGGTAAAAAACTGAGAATACAAAAAGACCATGACGGAGACAGTAGGAAGAACTCTGAAGCTTCAAGCGAGCCGGAGATGGTGAGAGCCCGGTACAAGTAAGGTCTTTCTGAAGATCACTCCCGAGTTGCAGCAACCGAACCCCGGCATAGTTCCCAGTCGGTATACGAACCCCGCCGGACAGTAGGTGCTGACGGTATCCGCCGTTACCGGAATCCATACCTTACCGGACGAAGTCCGCCTGCCCCACAGGGGCATGTATTAAGGGATGCCCTTTGGGTATAAATGACAAAGAGGTCAGAACACCGTGTTTTACAGGAAACAGCATTTTCACTGTTTTCCCCGTCAAAAAGGACACCGGATCTGAACAGATGTTGTAACAGGTGGTATCAACGGAGCATACGCTTCCGTCCTATTACAGGACGGGAGCATTTTTGTTCTATAGGCAGTTTCTATGAATTTTCCGATAGAACAAAGACCTCCGGAGAGAGTGCTGTGCGTCATACAGGACAGATGCCGCGACGCGGCCGCCGCAGGCGCGAGTTTCGCAGGCGAAACTCATTTATATAATGAGAGAAAGGAAGGGAAGCAATGTATAAGAAAGTTTCTACGGATATGAATTTCGTAGAGCGTGAAAAAGAAGTCGAGAAGTTTTGGGCTGACAATGATATTTTCCGCAAGAGCATGAAGGGGCGGGAAGGCAAGCCCATGTATACGTTTTATGACGGGCCGCCGACGGCCAACGGCAAGCCCCACATTGGGCACGTGCTGACACGTGTTATCAAGGATATGATCCCCCGCTACCGTACTATGAAGGGATATGAGGTTCCGAGGAAGGCGGGCTGGGACACCCACGGCCTTCCGGTGGAGCTGGAGGTGGAGCGGGCTTTGGGCCTGGACGGCAAGGACCAGATTGAGGAATACGGTCTGGAGCCATTTATTGACAAATGTAAAGAAAGCGTCTGGAAATACAAAGGTATGTGGGAGGATTTCTCCGGCACCGTCGGATTCTGGGCGGATATGGATGATCCCTATGTGACCTATCACAATGACTTTATCGAGTCCGAATGGTGGGCGCTAAAGCAGATCTGGGACAAGGGCCTTCTGTACAAGGGCTTCAAGATTGTGCCCTACTGTCCCCGCTGCGGAACCCCGCTCTCCGCGCAGGAGGTAGCCCAGGGCTACAAGGATATCAAGGAGCGCTCCGCCATCGTCCGCTTTAAGGTGAAGGACGAGGACGCTTATTTCCTGGCATGGACCACCACGCCGTGGACCCTGCCCTCCAACCTGGGACTCTGTATCAATCCCAAGGAGACTTACGCAAAGGTATCCTGCGTGGACGGCTATACCTATTATATGGCGGAGGCCCTGCTGGATACGGTATTAGGACCGCTGGCAAAGGACGGAAAGCCGGCCTATGAGATGCTGGAGACCTATGTGGGAAAGGATCTGGAATACAAAGAGTACGAGCCGCTCTACCAGTGCGCGGCGGACGGCATCAAAGGCCAGCATAAGAAAGCATTTTATGTCACCTGCGACGAATATGTGACGCTGACAGACGGTACCGGCGTGGTGCATATCGCTCCCGCCTTCGGCGAGGACGATGCCAATGTCTGCCGGAAGTATGACATGCCGTTCGTGCAGCTTGTAGACGAAAAGGGAAATATGGCGGAATCCACCCCGTTTGCCGGATTATTTGTGAAAAAGGCAGACCCGGAGGTGCTCAAGGAGCTGGACGCAAGAGGGCTTCTGTTCGACGCGCCCAAGTTTGAGCACAGCTATCCCCACTGCTGGCGCTGCGACACCCCGCTGATCTACTACGCGCGGGAATCCTGGTTCATCAAAATGACAGCGGTCAAGGACGACCTGATCGCCAACAACAATACCATCAACTGGATCCCGGAGAGCATCGGAAAGGGCCGCTTCGGGGACTGGCTGGAAAATGTCCAGGACTGGGGCATCAGCCGCAACCGTTACTGGGGGACTCCCTTAAACATCTGGGAGTGCGAATGCGGACACATGCATTCGATCGGAAGCATCGAAGAGCTGAAATCGATGTCCGATCATTGTCCGGACGACATCGAGCTGCACCGCCCGTATATCGACGAGGTTACGATAAAATGTCCGCGCTGCGGCAAAGAGATGCATCGTGTGCCGGAGGTGATCGACTGCTGGTTCGACAGCGGGTCCATGCCGTTTGCGCAGCACCACTATCCATTTGAAAATAAAGAGATCTTCGAGCAGCAGTTCCCGGCCCAGTTCATTTCCGAGGCCGTGGACCAGACCCGCGGGTGGTTCTATTCCCTGCTGGCGATCTCCACGCTGATCTTCAACAAAGCGCCTTATGAAAATGTCATCGTCCTGGGCCACGTTCAGGATGAAAAGGGCCAGAAGATGAGCAAGTCCAAGGGAAATGCGGTAGACCCGTTTGACGCTCTGGAGAAGTACGGCGCTGACGCGATCCGCTGGTATTTCTACGTGAACAGCGCGCCCTGGCTGCCCAACCGTTTCCATGGAAAGGCTGTCATGGAAGGGCAGCGCAAGTTCATGGGAACCCTTTGGAACACCTACGCGTTTTATGTATTGTATGCCAACATCGACGGCTTCAATCCCTATGAGCACGGCCTGTCCCGGGAAGTGACCGGGGAGATCAGCGTTCCGGGCTATGACACGCTTGCGGTGATGGACAAATGGCTTCTCTCCAAGCTGAATACGCTTGTGAAGACGGTGGATCATGATCTGGAGAATTACCGGATTCCGGAAAGCGCCCGCGCGCTGCAGGAATTTGTAGATGATATGAGCAACTGGTATGTGCGCAGGAGCCGGGAACGTTTCTGGGCAAAGGGCATGGAGCAGGATAAGGTCAATGCTTATATGACATTGTATACCGCGCTCGTGACCGTGGCAAAGGCAGCCGCGCCGCTGATCCCCTTCATGACGGAGCAGATCTACCAAAACCTGGTATGCGGCATCAATCCGGAGGCGCCGGAGAGCGTGCATCTGTGTGATTTCCCGAAGGCGGATGAGGCATTGATCGATTCCGAACTGGAAAGCAACATGGAGCATGTGCTGAAGCTGGTTGTTATGGGGCGCGCGTGCCGCAATACTTCCAATATCAAGAACCGCCAGCCCATCGGTCAGATGTTTGTAAAGGCGGAATTTGAGCTGCCGGAATACTATCAGGAGATCGCGGCGGATGAGCTCAATGTAAAGAACATAAAGTTTACCCAGGATGTAAGGGACTTTACTTCTTATAATTTTAAGCCCCAATTAAAGACAATCGGGCCAAAGTATGGTAAAATGTTAGGAGGCATCCGGAAGGCGCTGGACAATCTGGACGGTAATACCGCTATGGATGAGATCAATGCCGAGGGATCCTTAAAGCTGGATGTGGACGGACAGGAGATCACCCTGTTCCGGGAAGACCTGCTGATCGAGACCGCGCAGGTGCCGGGCTTCGTATCGGAAAATGACAGCGGGATCACGGTCGTACTGGATACCAACCTGACGGAAGAGCTGTTGGAGGAAGGATTCGTCCGGGAGATCATCAGTAAGCTTCAGACCATGAGAAAAGAAGCGGACTTTGAGGTGATGGATAAGATCCGGGTGACCTACGAAGGAAGTGAAAAAGCAGAAGCAATATTTGCAAAACACGCAGAATCTATCGGCAGTGACGTACTTGCGGACGATGTCTCGAAGGCGGCTCCGGAAGGATATGTCAAGGCCTGGAAGATTAACGGGGAGGACGTTACAATCGGCGTCCGGAAAATGTAAGGATCAGCAGGAAAATGTTCTGCAGATTCTAAGCCACAAGAGGGCAGCCCTGGCGAGATGTACACCGGGTATTACGGTTCCTGGCGTACACGGGTATATTTTTATACGGACAGAGCACTCAGAAAGGGTGGTGACAGACCATGTTGGAATGGGTATTCGGAAAAAGTGAGAAGGAGAATGCAGACAGAGAAACGAAAATCAGAGAGACTGATAAGGGAGGTAACAACAGACCAATGAGCAGAAAAAGATTTGACAAGGAAGCATTTAAGGAAGCAGTAAAGGATAATGTAAAAACACTTTACAGGAAGAAGATCGAGGAGGCATCCCAGCAGCAGATCTTCCAGGCGGTCAGCTATGCGGTGAAGGAAGAGGTCATCGACGACTGGCTGGCGACCCAGGACGCATATGCGACAAACAAGGATGCAAAAACGGTGTATTATATGTCCATGGAGTTTCTGATGGGGCGTGCCCTGGGCAATAACCTGATCAATCTGACTTCCTATCCGGAGGTGAAGGAAGCGCTGGAGGAAATGGGCCTGGATCTCAACGTTATCGAAGACCAGGAGCCGGATCCGGCGCTTGGAAACGGCGGACTCGGAAGGCTGGCGGCATGCTTCCTGGATTCTCTGGCAACCTTGAATTATCCCGCTTATGGGTGCGGTATCCGTTACCGCTACGGTATGTTCAAGCAGAAGATCCGCGACGGCTACCAGGTAGAGGCGCCGGACAACTGGCTCAAGGAAGGCTATCCATTTGAACTGCGCCGTCCGGAATACGCGAAGGAAGTCCGTTTCGGCGGAACCGTCCGTTTTGAGAAGGATCCCCAGACCGGAAGGGACAAATTTATCCAGGAGGGATTTGAGTCTGTACGCGCCGTGCCTTATGATATGCCCATCGTCGGTTATGGCAACCACGTAGTCAATACCCTGCGCATCTGGGATGCGGAGGCGATCACAGATTTCCAGCTTGCTTCCTTTGACCGGGGCGATTATCACAAGGCGGTAGAGCAGGAGAACCTGGCAAAGAATATCGTGGAGGTCCTGTACCCCAACGACAACCATTATGCGGGAAAAGAACTGCGTCTGAAACAGCAGTATTTCTTCATTTCCGCAAGTCTGCAGGCTTTGATCGCGAAGTTCAAGAGAGAGCACGGCGACGACCTGAGCAAGCTTCCGGAGAAGGTGGTCATCCAGATGAACGATACCCATCCGACCATCGCGGTTCCGGAGCTGATGCACCTTTTGATCGACGAGGAGCACCTGAACTGGGAAGAGGCATGGGAGATCACAAGCAAGACCTGTGCGTATACCAACCACACGATCATGGCAGAAGCGTTGGAAAAATGGCCCATTGACCTGTTTTCCAGACTGCTTCCGCGTATTTACCAGATCATCCAGGAGATCGACCGCCGCTTCGTAGAGGAAGTACGCGCAAAATATCCGGGAAATGATGAGAAATTGAAAAAGATGGCGATTCTCTGGGACGGCCAGGTACGCATGGCGAACATGGCTATTATTTCCGGATTCTCTGTAAATGGTGTGGCAGAGCTCCATACCGATATCCTGAAGAACCAGGAGCTGAAGGATTTTTACGAGATGATGCCGGAGAAGTTCAACAACAAGACCAACGGAATCACCCAGAGACGTTTCCTGGCTCACGGCAATCCGCTCCTTGCGGACTGGATCACCGGCCGGATCGGGGACAGCTGGATTACGGATCTGTCTCAGATCGCAAGGCTGAAGCCATTGATCAACGACGAACAGGCAAGACGGGAATTTATGAATATCAAGTACCAGAACAAGGTCCGTCTGGCAAAATATATCAAAGAGCACAACGGGATCGACGTGGATCCGCACTCTATCTTCGACGTGCAGGTGAAGCGGCTGCATGAGTATAAACGCCAGCTTCTGAACATCCTCCATGTGATGTACCTGTATAACCAGATCAAGGAGCATCCGGAGATGTCTTTCTATCCAAGGACATTTATCTTCGGCGCAAAGGCGGCGGCAGGATATGAGCGCGCAAAGGAAACGATCAAACTGATCAACTCCGTGGCAGAGGTCATCAACAATGACCGGAGCATCAACGGCAAGATCAAGGTGGTATTCATTGAGGATTACCGGGTATCCAATGCGGAGATGATCTTTGCGGCAGCGGATGTCAGCGAACAGATCTCCACTGCATCCAAGGAAGCGTCCGGTACCGGAAACATGAAGTTCATGCTCAACGGCGCTCCGACTCTGGGAACCATGGACGGAGCCAACGTAGAGATCGTGGAAGAAGTGGGCATCGAGAATGCGTTTATCTTCGGTATGCGGTCCGAAGAGGTCATCCGTTACGAGAACCACGGCGGCTACAACCCGATTGATATCTATTTCAGTGATTGGGAATTAAAGCGCGTGATCGACCAGCTCATGGACGGCACCTACGCTCACGGCGACCACAACATGTACAAGAACCTGTACAACTCACTGCTCAATACGCAGTGCACACCGCGGGCGGATATGTACTTCATTCTGAAGGATTTCCGGGCATATGCGGAAGCGCAGAAGCGTGTGGAGGAAGCATACCGCGACGAGCACAGATGGTCACGCATGGCCATGATGAACACTGCGTGCTGCGGCAAGTTTACATCCGACAGGACGATCGAAGAGTATGTGAAGGATATCTGGAAGCTGAAAAAGGTAAAAGTGACAGTGGAAGAATAAAGAATAAAGGATATAGGGGAAAAAAGCTGCCGAGAGGCAGCTTTTTTCCTTTAAGATTCTACCGGAGATACCAGAAGGCTCAGTACATTTCCCGCCTTATCAGGAATGGAAACGGTGATGGGATCCTTTGGGATCGTGTAGGAAATGATCCCCTCCTTCTCATCCGCCGACTCCGTCTCGATTTCCTTCCCATCGGAACCGACTGCGGTGATCCCTTCATAATCAATCCCCGAATAAGGATCTCTCAGCACCAGATACACGATGCCGTTCTCACTGTAAGAGCGCACAAGCGCAGGCTTTTCCGTATCAATGTAAGCCACCTCATATTCCTTCGAGACGATCTGCCCATTTACGGAAGTCACTTCCACGGTCAGGGTTCCGTTTTCCGATACATGCAGCAGATAACCTCCCGTCTCCGATCGGCTCATGGGAATCGAATTTCCGTTGATCCGGGCGGAAATATCTCTTGTAGGAAGGAAGCCTTTGACTTCCACCTGATAGGAGGCGCTTGCGGTATAATCTACATCGGTTCTCTCAACAGAAACAGCCGGCTGAAAGAACATGACCGGGAGCAGGATCAATATCACCAGGATCACATAGGTGATCATGCGGACGATCCGGAACTTTGACTTTTTATAATTGGACCACCCTTCCAGCACTTCCACAGGAACCGTACTGGGCGACAGATCACATGCTGCATAGATGTTGTTGAGCAGTCCGTTTGCGGCATGATGGTCGAGCGTATGCATCGGATCAGGACTTGTATTCCTCTTTTTCATTGATGAACACCTCCTCCCTCAAAATCTCCAAGAAATCTGCGGAGCTTTTCATAGCCCTTGGTGAGATAGCGCTTGACGGAGCTTTTGCTGCAGTCCATGGCAAATGCGATCTCGTCAAGGCTCATACTGTGATAATATTTCATCAAAATAGCCTGTGATTCCCGCTTCGGCAGGGCCTTGACCTGCTCAAAGAGCTCCAGGTTCTGGCTGTAAGTATCCAGAGGGCTTTCTGATTCTGCCGAAGAGCCCGAAAGCGCCTGGGAAGCCTCATCCAGACACAGCTCATTTCGATTGCGGCTGTTCTTCTCGTTCATGTCAAAGCACAGGCGGAAATTGATCTGGTTTAGCCAGGAGGTAAAAAGCTCCGGATTCTTAAGTAGCTTAATGTGCTTCAATACAAGGATATAAAGTTCCTGCAGGATGTCCTGGGCCAGGTATTGGTCCTTTACAAACCGGCAGGCAAACCAGTACTGCTTCTGGTATGTAGCTGTATAAAGCTCCGCAAACGCATCGGTATCTCCATCCTGGATCTTCTTCACCAGGGAGGAGAGGTAATCATAATCTAACTCAGCCATAAAATGTTCCTCCTACCGGCGATCCGTATTCTGATAAATCCGTTGGTTGGCAAGCGAGATCAGATCCGTGATACTGTCCAGATGTTCCTCACTGTTCAGGGCGGATCCGGCACGGAACTTCAAAGGGGCGGCGTTCAGCCTGCAGTTATGCTCTTCTGCCTTTCTGGTGACATCATCCAGGAAATGATTTAGTTTCTCGGGGCCGCATTCCTCAAACAAAGCAAGAAATTTATTTCCTCCGTTCCTGCCGACAAATCCGGTCGAATGTGCGGAGGAAGTCAGGATAATGGAAAACTGCTTTAAAAGTTCATTTCCCTGGGCGTGGCCGTAGCTGGAGTTGACGTCCGACAGGTTTGTCAGGTCAATCATCATGCATCCGATGTGTTCCGGCAGCTTGGAATCTACATATTTTTCAATCAGAACATCACAGCTGAAACGGTTGGGGAGACCAGATACGGAGTCGGCGTAAGCAGCTTCATAAAGCCCGTGGTAGCTTTGCTTGCTGGACTTGAGATAGTCAAAATCCAGCAGCAGGAACAGGTAGTCCAGCACCAGCAGAACCCAGATCAGAGCAAACAGAACCGTAGCCGGGCCGGAGGAAAATACGAATTGCTTCACTTCATCCTGCGTCAAAAAGTAAATGCACGCCAGCGTAAGTACCGTAAACACTGACAGTTGAACGATTTTCAGGCTGCTCAATTTTTTCATGGTAAACAAACCTCCCTTATAAAGTTTAAAGAAATATCCGCATTTACATGAACAACCCCTTCGGCAATGGGGACTGCTTCTGTAAATTTCCGTACGGAAAAATGATATCACTTTTACTTAGTGCAAAAGTATAACACAGAATTATCGGATAGTAAAAAATTTTTTCAAAAAATTGGAAAAAAGGTGAGCCTTTTTTCCAATTTCTGCCGTCTTTATAAATAACACGCTAAAAATCACATGCGTTTTTCATATAAGAAACTCTTAGGTTCACAGCTACAAAACAGAGCTTGGTCGATGCGGAAAGGAAGGAAAGAGTAATATGAGAAGATCAAAACAATGGCTGGCGCTGCTGCTTGCAGTTACACTGGTTGCCTCGAATGCAGTTTATTCGCTGAGTACATCACTGTACGCGAATGAAGCAGGGGCAGTTGAGGAGATGGCAATGGATGGAGCATCTCAGGATGGGGCCCCCGGCGGGTTGGGTTCCGCTTCCGGGGAAGGAACGGCTTCGGTGAATGTGGATGATGCGATGCCTGTTGAAGGCGATGGGGGTGTTATGGTTGAAGAAGTTGAGGATGTGACTCCGGCAGAAACAACAACGACACCGGATCCTACAGTTGAGGAAACGACTCAGGCTGACGTGAATGGGGCGGCGGGAGAGAATCCGGATCAGAATCCTTTGGTTGAAGAAAATGTAAATCAGGAAGAGATTTACGGAGTGGCATTTAACTGGGATGGTTCGCAGGGAAGTGTGAGTGGATTTGGAGACGGCACAGTAAAAAAGGGAGGCTATCTGTCATTTACAGTAACGGCATATGAGGGATTTGCAATCGGGAGTGTAACGGCAACGGATGGGAATCTCAGTGCTGACTTTGGAGATGAAAACAGTACACAGTATACGTTGGGGAATATCAACTCTAATACGACGGTGAATGTGTCATTCTATGCAAAACCAGTTGAAGCGCCGGTTGAAACACCTGCAGTTGAGGAGAATAAGGCGGATGCTCCGGGGATAGAAGAGACGAAGCCGGAGGAAGCAGTGAAGCCGGAAGTGCCGGAGAAGATAGAGACGCCGGTAGAGAAAGAAGAGGCGAAGTCGAAAGCAGAAGAGACGGAAAGCTCAGACGTGAATGAGACAGAGGGAGAGCCGAAAAATACTGAAAAAGAGAATATCAGTGAAGATGGAGAAGAAGATAAGCCTGCGCTTATGAAGAGTGCAAAAAAAGGAAAGGCAAACGAAAAAGATGAACTAGTTATAAAGATTAGAGGTAAGTCCGAAAGTAAGGTTTATGATGGAACGCCATTATCTACAAATTCAGCTCAAGTTGATACAACACAGTGTATTCTTAATGGAGAAAATAAGGACTTAAGCAGTTTGGGAATTCATGTTTCACCTAAGGATTCTAGTAGGAGAATGGAGATTACTGATGTTGGAAGAATAGATACAAAATGGACAGAAGATGATTTTGACATAAACTTTACTGATTCTGATTGCGAGAAATATGATGTTGAGGTCGATATAGAACAGCTTTATTTAGAAGTAACACCAAGAGAGATTTTAGTAAAAGCGAAGGACATTTCTAAGAAATATGGAGAACAAGATCCAGAGTTAAAATATGAAGTCGGAAAAGCTGTAAATGGCGAGACGGCAAAGGTTAAAGGAAAGCTTTCTCGTGAAGGCGGAGAGCAGGTTGGAACATACCCGATTGGACAAGGTAACCTTGAACTTGAAGAAAACGACAAATTTAAGACTAAAAACTATGAGCTTAAATTCGAAGCCGGTAAATTTACAATAGAAGAAAAAGACAGCCTCCAATTGAATGTTAAGTCATACACCGGGACGTATGATGGTGAGTATCATACTGTAGAATATCAGGTGAGCTCTACGGGTGGAGAGAAATTAGACTCTGAAAAAGTAAAATATAAATTTTCTACAGACGGAGAAAAATGGAGCGATCAAATAATTGAGTATAAGGATGTAGTAGAGGGAAAATCCGTATACGTAAAAGCAACTGTTGAAGGATATAAGCCTGTGACAGAAAAAGGCACAGTGACAATCACGAAAGGAAAAGTTCAGGTAGAAATTATAGGAAAAGATGAAACGGTTGTGTATGATGGTGAACCACATACTGCCAAGGATGTAGCACACCTCCGCTTGTATTTAGACGGAAAAGAAATTACTGGTTCAATCGGGGTCGTGTTAAAAAATGGTGAAGAACTGGTAACAGTTACTGGGATAGATGCCGGAACATATCCGCAGCCCTCAATAGATACGAGTAAATTTCAGATTGAATCTATTGAAGCAAGCAACTATGAGTTTGAGGTAAAAGAATTTACACCCGGTACTTTAACAATCAGTCCAAGGCCTGTAACGATAAAAACAAAGGGCGCAAAAAAGTCCTATGACGGAACCCCGCTTACGGAAAATGGCTGTGAAGCAACAGGCTTTGTAGAAAGCGATGGGCAGAAGGTTAAAGTCACTCCGATAGGAAGCATCACAGACGTAGGGAATGTCTTAAACGACTATACCATTAATTGGAATGGCGTAAAGGAAAACAATTATCAAATTGTGAATGAACTGGGAACACTGGAAGTTACAAAACCGGAACAATCTGTAACAGTAAAGGTGTTTGGAAAAAAAGCTACAAAAGTTTATAATGGTGAATCGCAAGTAGAAAAAGATGTCGAGTATAAATTCTTCTTGGGAGATAAGCAAATTAATCCAAAGGTTCAGATAGAGTATCCGATAAAAGAATATATCGCAAGAGGAAGTGATGTTGGAACATATTCTATGAATTTGGATGCTCGTGAATTTAAAGTGTCAGGGTTAGATGAAAATAATTACGATTTTGAATTTGAAATAGCTGAGGATGGCTGGTTAAAAATTACACCGGCACCACTCAAAATTAAGACAGAGGGAAAATCCAAGGTATATGACGGTACTCCACTCACGAATGAGAATTATGTTGTCAGCGGATTCGTAAACGGAGAGGATAAAAAAGTAAAGATTAAGACCGCCGGAACGATTACGAATGTCGGTATAACCACCAATAGCTACACCATTGATTGGGGAGGAGTAAATAAAGATAATTATAAGCTGGAAGAGACTTTGGGAGAGTTAGAAGTAACGAAACCACAAGGCAAAGTAATTGTAGAGATAAAAGGGAAACAGGACACCAGAACTTATACTGGACTCCCACAGTCTGAAACGGATTTTGAGTATAGCTTCTCCCTAAATGGCGCTGAAATTCAGCCCAATGTGTTCATAGAATATCCGGCGGAGAAATATGCTTCGAGCGGTACAGACACAGGAACATATCTGATGAATCTGAACTCTGAAAATTTCAGTGTATCAGGGCCTGATGAAAAGAATTACGATTATGAATTTGTAATTGTCGAAGATGGCTTTCTGACGATTACTCCGGCTCGGCTTACGGTTGTAACCGGAAGCATGTCAAAGGCTTATGACGGTGAAGCGCTTACTTATTCAGAGGGCACAGTGCTGACAGGATTGGTAAATGACGAAACAGCGACAGTTAACACGACAGGTTCCATTACAGATGTAGGTGAAACAGATAACACTTATAAAATAGCATGGGACGGAACTGCAAAGGCAAACAACTATAAGGTGGTAAATGAAACATTAGGAAAACTGACGGTAGTTGCGGCACCATATTCCGTAGAGTCAAGAGGATATACAGGAGCATACGATGGACGTCCGCACGGAATTACAGTAGACGTTCCCGACGATGCAACAGTAACCTACGATACAGACAATGCATATACCGATGTTACATCTGGTACTGTAACAGTAAATTATCGAATTACACGCCCAAATTATGAGGACATTACAGGTTCTCAGACAGTAGTGATCACGCCTGCAACCATTACGGTTTCTACCGAAGGCGGAAGCAAGACCTACGATGGAACACCGCTGACGAATGAACGTAATACAGTAGCAGGGCTTGTAAACGGGGAAACCATTACAGTAAGAAATACAGGAACCATCACCGAGGTAGGAAGCGCTACCAATACCTATGAAATTGCATGGGACGGAACCGCAAAAGAAAGCAACTATAATGTAGTAACCGGAATATTAGGAACACTGGTTGTAAATGCAGAGCCCGAGGATGACCCAGATACTCCGGATACACCAGATACCCCGGACACTCCGGATACACCAGATACCCCGGACACGCCGGACACTCCAGATACGCCGGACACCCCCGATACTCCGGATACACCAGATACCCCGGATACACCAGATACCCCAGACACGCCGGATACACCAGACACGCCGGATACGCCGGATACCCCTGCAACCCCTGACACCCCGACCCCGGCAACTCCGGTCCCGGTAGCCGCTCCGACACCTTTTATGGCGCCGCCAGCACCGGTTACACCGCCGCCGGCATTGACAAACGTAGTGACTCCGGTCACCCCGCTTGCGGCGCCGACAGTACAGGATCTTACGGACACGGTAGCAGAGGTTCAGGAGATGGTAGACGCTGCTGACCCGGACGTACCTTTGGCAAACAACCTGCTGGAAAATGAGCACATTTGCTGTATCTTCCATTTCCTGGAAATGTTCCTGGCGGGCATTCTGATGATCTGCTACACGAGCAATGCGAAAAAACGTCAGAAGAAGATTTTCGCGCTGCGGGAAGAACTGGAAGTTGAAAAGACAAAGAGGGGCATTTTATAAAAGGAGACAATTATATGCAGTTATACAGTTTTGTACACGATACGTTTGGTGTATGCTTCTGGACCGCTCCTGCAGCCATTACTGCGCTGCTTATGGTAGTCATGGGCCTTGTGCATGGGCACAACCAGAAGAAACGTGATAAAGATTTTGAAAAAGATCTGGAAAAAGAAATAGACGGATTAAACTCTGCGGCTGAAAAAGCCGCAGGGGTATGAAAAGGCTGACAGCAGAAGGAGGAAACGGAAATGTCATATATTTTAGAACATACAATACTTGGCTTTTGCTGGTGGGATCTCCCAGCGCTGCTTGTATTAGCCGGCGTTGCAGTTTATTTCTTCATGAAAAACCGTAAACGGAAGGAAGAAGAAAAGGATCTGGAAGACCAGCTGTCTGATCTGTATGCAGACGCGGCGGTAGAAGCAGAGAGAAATGGATGATCCTTCGGAACAACAGCGGACAGCCTGCTATTTCGAACAGAGGTGAAAATGATGGAACGGCATTTTATGCCTGAAAATGAATGATAGCGGAAACCTGCCGATGGCAGGTTTTCTGTGTATAAAATCCATCGGAAGAGGTATTGGTCATGGATATGGATGAAATCAAACAGAGGGTACTCGAGGACGTGGATCCGCCTTCACGAAAGAAAAAACGCAAAAGAATCATCCGCGTGATGATTCAGACGCTGATAGAATTTATTTCTATTATTGCGGTCATTTTTCTTGCGTTCCAATTCATATGGGGAATCGGAACGGTGGACGGCATGTCCATGTATCCGACGCTGCATGATGGAGACAGGGCAGTTTACTACCGGCTGGAAAAGGACATTGCAAAAGGGGATGTGGTCGTTCTCGACAGACAGGAGGACGGGATCTTTATCAAGCGTGTGGCTGCGGTAGCCGGGGACACGGTCAGCATCCAGGACGGCAGTCTCTATGTGAACGGCCGGGAATGCGTCATCGAATCTGCGGCAGGCAAGACCATTGTCCCGGACAGCGGCATCGAGTACCCTCTGCGGCTGGGGGACAAGGAAGTATTTGTCATCGGCGACAACCGGGAAAATTCAGAAGATTCCAGACACTTCGGAGCAGTCAAAACAGAAGAGATCAAAGGAAAGGTGCTGTTCTATTTCGGAAAGATGGACCAGTAAATGAGGAGGGAAAGTGATGATAGACAGAATAAAAGAAAAAAATATTGTATTAAGGATTGCGGCAATCGTGATGCTCATAATAAACGGAATATCACTGGTCACGGCTCTACTTATGTTTGCGGGGAGCGCCGACTTAAACGCAAAGGCAGCCGCGCTCGGCATCGAAGGCGTACCTGTCAGCATGTATCTGACCGCAATCTTCGGCGCGCTGCTCTATGTAGTCATCGGGGCGTTTGGCCTACTGGCAAGAACCCGCAAAACGTTGCTGACCGCAGGCATAATCGTCATGGCAGTCTGTGTGGTGGGTATCCTATATAATATAGTAAGAACAGGTTTTAACATCTCCTATCTGCTGGGGATCGTCGTCCCGGCCGTATTTTTATATGGCGCCTGGAAGCAGCCGGAAGAGCAGGCGGGGGCGGTAGAAGCTGTCGCTTTGGAAGCGGAGCGGCCATAAGGTATTGTGGTAAAGAGCAAAAATGTTACTGTTCGCTTCTGGATCGTGCACTGCGCTGTATGGTTACGTAAAAATAAAAAAAGGCCCTTAAAATCCGGGCGGTGTATTGACAAAGCAGCGAAAGAGTGTTAGTGTAAAAACCATAATTAGTGGCTTCTTTAATGGCATCAGTGGCATCACGCCAAAATCATTTCAATCACGACGGCAAAGATTAATAAGGTGATAGTGGAAGATAAGTTATGGAAATTGGACACTATATAAAGGCGGATAGGCAAGGATGCTGTCCGCCTTGAATAGGATATAACCAGAAGGGTAAACAAAAGATGATGAATCAGGAAGCCGAAAGAGAATTAAGAGAAGAGCTGGAATTATCTGACACAGAGGATGGCCAGAGCGAAAAGAAGTTTGATTTTGGAAAGAATGTGTATTATGTAAAGATTTTACATGATATATACGATTTTTTTGGAAAAAATAAGAATGACGAATTTATACTACTTCATTATCTGCAGCAGTTAGGCGCTTAACAACGAAATCTTGCGCATTTTGGCAAAATTTTGGTTCCGGCTTGTCCGGGTTAGGAGACAAAGAATACACGAAGGAAGAGGTATATACTGTTTTAAATAATATGGCAGATATAGGGGATATATATTTTAGGTATCCAGATGGAAGAACCTGCGATGTAAGGATTAACGGTTCGTTCCTCCAGGATATCCAGAGGGATTTTATACAGTATATGGCAATATTTATAGCCGTGTTTGCTCTTGTAAATGTGAACCTCAACGGACTGGAAGGACGTACGATAAAGGATTTTCTAGGAATTAACCTGTTTCTGGTAGCGTCTATGACTACATTGGGCGCATTATTGGACATTGTTTTATGTCGCCCGCAGAATGAATGCGGTTTTCCTAAGAAATCAATGCTGCTATGGTGTGGATCGATAGTGCTGTGGGCGATTTCTATCATTGCGCTGATATGCATTTAGACAAGTGTTTTGAAAATAAAAAAGGAGTGATAATGAAGATGGAGCAAGGAATACTATTCTCAAAGGCTGACAAGACTACACGGGAGTATCGAAAATCTTTTTGTTTTGCTGAAACACCCAAAAGCGCCTTTTGGGATAGGAATGAGCAGACGGAGAGACCCGGCGGAAAAGTAACCCGTGAGGAAGCCAGGAGCTATGACGCAATCATGGAAGAGATAATATTGGCGCAATTTTTTTAGTACGATTCCCCTGTTTTAATACATCAAAGAAAGGGAAGTGAAAAAATGCCGTGGCCAGAAAAGACGGAGCTTCCGAAAGGATATATAGTAAAGCTTTATAAAAGAGTGGCAAATGTTTCGGAGCAGGCGATTATAAAAGAATCTATGTTTATGACATGGATGAATTTTGACTGCATGGATATAGTTGGGATTCATGATTTTCAGGAGTACAATAATTCTGTTGATCTGTCTGCGGTAAGATCCAGAGAAATATATGCAAGCCGTCAAAAGCTTTTTTTATACAGGCTTGAACATAAGGACGAATTTTTGCTGCCTAATAAAGCGCTGGAAAAATTTCCGCTGATTTTCAGGTAGTGATTTATCAATATAGCATAGATTACAGCCTTGAATTTCAGATCCCATATAACAAGGCACGTGATCTTTTTAGTGATGTAGAACAGATTACCAGCGGAGTGAAGAGGATATATCAAGAAGCGATTGCTGATATGTTTATGCTCCTGGTTTTGGATATTAAAAAGCTGAATGAATATTTAACAATTCAGGCGGCATATTTTCAGCGGCTGAATATGGATATGGAAAGCCTTCCCCAAGAAAATGTTTCCAGGATTATGGCAGTGAGTGTGGCCTTGACACGAATAGACCCTGATAATTACAAGCAGATAGATCATTATTTTCATGGGCTTTATGATATGTGTGACGCGGATAGAATTCTGCCGATTCTGAAGAAACTGAAAGATTATGAAGATTACTATATACTGGAACCACTGGTAGTATTTTTGACAATGCATGTCAAAAGCGGATTGGAAAGACTTCTTGCGGATAAAGCAGTTACAGATATCTGGCAACGGATAAAAGAAAGCTATTCTAACTTGAAAAAAGGTGAGTTTGAGGACTACCTTGAATTTGTGCTGGGGTTTGACAAAATATAAGTTAATACAGTGTCTATGCCACGATTCGGAAGGTTAAGACTTTATATGTGGTTTAGCCAATAACAATATAAAAAAGCAGCCTCTGACAATTCGACTTGTCCAGGCTGCTTTTTCATCTTCTTACGATTCTAAATTATATATTTATTTCTTTTTCACACGAATCTGTTTTACATATACAGTTCCAATCACTGCGGCAGCAAAGATCATCAAAACCATATACAGCAGGATCGTACTCTGATCCCCGGTTTTCGGGCTTACATTCGTGGATGTGCCGGCAGCTGCCTTGCTCCATCCAACAGAAATAGGTGACAGCCCGTGTACGGTAAAGGAAATACCTGCGGATGATTTCGTGATCACACCGCTTTCCGGGAATGTCTCAATATGTCCTGCGGGGAAGCCGTTCATACTCTTTGTGAACAAATGGCTTGCAACAAAGTTATATGTACTGTCGGTTCCTGACGGATAAGGTACGGTAACCGTAACACCCTCTGCCGGGAAATTCTCCGCGCTTACATCCTGCCATGTGCCATTTGCATAAACCTGCAGAGCAACATCATAAACCCTGATATTGTCATTGGAAATGCCTTTGGCTGTGAGGCTGCTCCGAATCTGACTTTCAATTTTCTGCGGCGTATTCAGCGTATCGTTGCCTGCAAGCTCGGCAGGAACTTCAATCGCGCTGCGCACCTCCAGACGGTAATTGTTCTGGTCGGAGGGGCTTGTCTCAACTGCCCAGACTGTTGTCGGCGTTGTCTGAGTGCTTGTATTAGTTCCGGTCTGATTGCCTGAGGCGCTGCCGGAACTGCTGCTTCCGGGCTTGCTGCTGGGCTTACTCGGCGTGGTTGGTTTGCTCGGCCGATTTGGCTTGTTGGGCTTGTTATCGTCAGGATTGTCCGTACCGGGCTTATCGGTGGGATCATCTACAACCGGGTCCTTGGTGGGATCGTAAGGAGTGGTTGACAGCTTTAAGATGCTTTCACCGTAGTATGAGATCTGACTGGGATCATATACATAGCTGATAGTACGAGACAAAGCAAATGCATATGTTCCATTCCAGGCGCCGCTGGAAGGAATTGCCATGAACAGTTTGTCCGGAGCACCGATCGAACCTTCATCACAGTTGGTCACATCAACCAGATAATTGTTGCTGCCGATGGAAACAATATTCCACATATGTCCACCTGCGCCAGTTCCGCCAGCCATTTGGCCTGTGACAGTATAGCATTTTGCATTCTTAAAAGTAGACAGGTCACAAAGGTACTGGAACGCTTTGGAATAACCTTCGCAGACGACTGGTTTGCCTTCAAATACAGAAACCATCTGCCATGGTTCGTTTGTACCGCTGTAACTGTCTGAGGCGGCATCATGATTATAACTTGTCATTTCGCAGATTGCATTCTTATATGCAAGCAGCTTTTCATAGTCTGACTTGCCGGCATTGGCATCTACAATCGCCTGCGCTTTTGCTAAAGCGGTGTTAGCGGAATTGATTTTTGTAGTATCTAAAGTGTAAAGATTGTCAGCGCTTACTCGATACTCCGGTGAAACTACAAACCTGAAAACCGCAGATCCTGTTACTGCTGTATCAGTTATACTATAGTTACCAGAAAAGGAAAATCCCCCCTGAGTAGTAGCGTCCTTATACGACTTGTCAAACCAGTATAAATCGTTTTGATATGTGATCAACAACGATTGAAACATTTCATTACTTTTGGCTTTTATTTCCTCAAAAAGGAGAGACACATCATCAGCATTGGAACCGGTATAGATAAGATTAAACACATCAATCTCAGTGCTTGTACGAGTTCCTGCGGCAATTTTTTTGATTTCTTCTGCCAGATAATCAGATACAGTATTTACAATAGAAGTTTTTTTATCTGCAACTAACTCTGCTGGCTGTCCATCGTCTTCAATAGGATTTATGCCTGTTTCTGCTAATGTAGTAAAATACTCCTGCAATGTATCTACTGTCTCTCTAGCACTTTCAGGCAAATATTTCTTTTTTGCATTCAAGTCCGCTACTGCTGTAGCGATAATTTCTACTTCGTCCCGAATGGTAATCTGATCTTCGAATGACTTGCCTTTAACCACTTCAAGTGAAGGCAAGCTGTTAACCGCATTCAATACTTCCTGTACTTCAGGATCTATGGGCATAGTATTTTCCTGCGCTGGACCATTCGGGTCATCCGCTAAATCCGTTGCGGACACAGACAACACAGCAAAATTCACATTACTGATAATCATTCCTGCCGCCAGAACGATTCCCAGCTTCTGCCTGAATCCGTATTTTTGTTTCTTCATGGTTCTTTTACTCCTCCTCTGTCGTTTTTTGAGATAATATTTCATTTTTAATAGTACCATTTCTGGGGATAATGTCAAGCAGAATCGCAGAATCTGAATAATTTTTCGTTACTATTCACAGTTGATTTAAACCAAAGGCTTATCCACTAGAAATTTTGAGTACAAACATAACAAGAAAATTTCTATTTAGAAAGTCGCTAAAACACTG